>DASUUL010000103.1:0-5969 GCA_036374115.1 Acidimicrobiia bacterium
GCGCCGGTGGGGGATCGTCGCCACCGGCCGCCCACCGGTCGTCGCGCGCGAGGCCTTCACCGTCGGACCGCACCAGGACCGGGAAGCGCAGACCCTCGTCGAGCCAGCGGTCGGCGTCGAGCACGTATTCCGGGTACACCGTCAGCCGCGGCGCCAGAACCTTCCCGGCCGCCTCGGTCGCCGCCCGCAGGTGCTCGAGCGCGGGCCAGGGACGTTCGGGGTTGACGTGGTCGGGTGTGACCGGCGAGACCCCGCCCCAGTCGTCGATTCCGGCGTCGATCAACGCACCGAGGTCACCCTCGTCGCTGAGGTTCGGCGGCGCCTGTAGGTGCATCTCGGGGCCCAGCACGAGCCGAGCCGCCGCCACCGTCCAGAGGAGCTCGTCGCGATCGCACGCCGGAGCCCGGTGCATTGCGGTACCGGCCTTGGGCAGGAAGTTCTGGACGATCACCTCCTGGACGTGACCGTGGCGCTCGTGCGCCTCGCGGATCGCGAGCAGGGCGTCGAGGCGCTCGGCGCGGGTCTCGCCGATGCCGACGAGCACGCCCGTCGTGAACGGCACCTGCGCCCTCCCGGCGGCCTCCAGCATGGCCCGGCGACGGGCGGGCGTCTTGGTGTCGCAGCCGTGATGGGGACCCCCCGGCTCGCCCAGGCGAGCGGCGAGGGTCTCGACCATGGCGCCCTGCGACGGGCTCACGGGCCGCAGGCGCTCGAACTGCGCCTGGTCGAGTGCGCCGGCATTGGCGTGCGGCAGCAGCCCGGTCTCGCGCAGCACCATGCCGGCCGCGTCCACCAGGTAGTCGAGCGTCGACGCGTAGCCACGCGCCTCGAGCCAGGCGGCCGCCGCCGGATACCGGGCCTCGGGCGCCTCGCCCAGGGTGAACAGGGCCTCGTGGCACCCGACCCCCGCGCCCCGCCGGGCGATCGCGAGGACCTCGGGCAGGTCGAGATACGGCGCGTCGAGGCGGGCGGGCGGCTTGGCGAAGGTGCAGTAGCCGCAGCGGTCACGGCACAGCATCGTCAGCGGGATGAAGACCTTGGGGGAGAAGGTGATGCGGGCGCCGTGACCCCGGTCACGAAGGCGGCCGGCTTCGGCCACGAGTTCGCGCACCGGAGCGTCGACGAGCTCGTAGGTCTCGGCGCGCTCCAGCACACGCGGCAGCCTAGAGGGTCGGCGGGACCTCACTCGTCCGTCGCGCCCAGCGCCGCCTCGTCGACGAGCCACACGACGCGCTCGGCGCGCACCCGGGAGGCCGGGAGATCGTCACCCGCACGGATCCGCGCGAGGGCGTCGCGCTTGCCGTCGCCTGCAACCGTGAAGACGATGGTGCGCGCCAGCTCGAGCGCCGGATATGTGAACGTGAGCCGGGGATGCGGGTGCTGATCGTCGCCGGTCGGCACGACCAGGCGTTGCCGCTCGCCGAGGGCGGGCGAGCCCGGGAACAGCGAGGCGGTGTGGCCGTCGGGGCCGAGCCCGAGATGCACGAGGTCGATCGATCCGAGCTCGCGGAGAACGTGCTCGTAGGCGGCCGCCGCCGTCTCGGGCGTGTCACCGGCGTGGCGCAGGGAGTAGACCTCCCGCGGGAGCACCTGGTCGATGAACGCGAACCGAGCCATCCCCTCGTTGGAGTCGGGGTCGCCGACCGGGACCCAACGCTCGTCCCCGAACAGCACCGCGACCTCGGGCCAGTCGACGTCGGCGACCGCGAGCAACTCGTAGCACTTCCGGGCGGTGTCGCCACCCGACAACGCGATCGTGTGGGGTGTGTGCCGGGCCACGAAGTCGGCGAACGCCTGCGGGACGTGCTCGACGACCTGCAGCTCCCCGGGAAGGCTCACGGCGTGACCTCGCACCAGGTGCCACCGAGGAGCACCTCGGCCTCGCGTGGGCCCCAGCTCCCGGCCGGATACTCCGCCAGGGGCAGGGTCCCGTGCTCGAAGGCGTCCAGCACGGGCTGCACCAGGCGCCACGCGACGTCGACCTCGTCACCGCGGATGAACAACGTGGCGTCGCCGAGGAACGCGTCGAGCAGTACCCGCTCGTACGCTTCCGGCGCCGGTTCCTCGAAGGTGTCGCGGTAGCTGAAGGCCAGGGGCACGGTGCGCACGCGGAACGGGCCTCCGGGCACCTTGGCGGCGAAGGTCAGCGAGATGCCCTCGTCGGGCTGGATGTGGAGGCACATGATGTTGGGCTCGATCGAGTCGACGGCGCTCGGGGGGAGCGGCAGGAACGGTACCGGCTTGTACCGGAGCGACACCTGGGTGGTGCGCTCCCGCAGGCGCTTCCCGGCTCGGACATAGAACGGGACGCCGGCCCAGCGCCAGTTGTCGACGTCGAGGCGCATTGCGAGGTAGGTCTCCACGTCGCTCTCGGGGGACACGTCGACCTCCTCACGGTAGGCACGCACGTCGGCACCGTCGACCGACCCTGCACCGTACTGACCGCGTACCACCCGCTCGGGGATCTCGCGCGGATCGAGAGGGCGCACCGACCGCAGCAGCTTCACCTTCTCGTCGCGGATCGCGTCGGCGTCGAACGAGGCGGGCGCCTCCATCGCGGTGAGCGCGAGCACTTGCATCACGTGGTTCTGGACGATGTCACGGAGCGCGCCCGCCTGCTCGTAGAACGCACCGCGATGTTCCACTCCGATCTGCTCCGCCACCGTGATCTCGACCCGATCGACGTAACGGCGGTTCCACAGCGGCTCGAAGATCGTGTTCGTGAAGCGGAGGGCGAGGATGTTCTGGACGGTCTCCTTCGCGAGGTAGTGGTCGATCCGATACACCTGGTGCTCCTGGAACGCTCGGTGCAGCTCCTCGTCGAGCTGCTCGGCACTCGCGAGGTCGCGCCCGAACGGCTTCTCCACGACCACCCGGCGGAACGTGCCCGCAGGCTCCTCGGCGAGGCCGGCTTCGCCGAGGCGGGTTGCGATCGTGCCGAACACGGCAGGTGCGGTGGCGAGGTAGTAGAGGACGTTGCCCGCGTTGCCGTGGACGTCGTCGCTCTCCTTCAGCACCTGGCGCAGCCGCGTGTAGGTGTGCGGGTCGATGGCGGAACCGGGCACGAAGCGGAAGTGCACGCCGTGCCGGTCGAGCGCTTCGCGCGCGGTGGCGTCGCCGGCCTTCTCGATGGCGCCTCGGACGGACTCGGCGTAGTCGTCGTCGCTCATCTCGCGCCGGGAGTTGCCCACGAGCGTGAGGCGGGCCGGCAGCCGGCCCCGGCTCGCGAGCGAGCCCAGGGCCGGGTAGAGCTTCCGGTGGGCGAGATCGCCGGTGGCACCGAAGACGACCAACGCCGCCGAGAGGGCGACGCGCTCGCCGGCTTCGGATTCGGCAGCCGCGGTCATCTTGCGTCCATGCTACGGGCGTGGAGCACGACACGATCTCGGTCTACGAGGAGCGAGCCCGGGAGTGGCAGGCCCGCCGCGCCGCCACGCGCGGGTTCCGGAACGACGAGGCGCGACGTCTCGGCGACGCCGTTGCTCCCGGTGACGTGCGGATCGACCTCGGATGTGGCCCGGGCTTCCACCTCCCCGACCTGGGCGAACCCCTCGTCGCCCTCGACGCCGCCCACGCCATGCTCCGTCTCGCGCGGAGGCAGGCTCCGGGAGCCTGGCCCGTCCAGGCCGACCTCGAGGCGCTGCCCTTCCGCGACCGGAGCCTCGGGGGCGCGTGGGCGCTGGCGAGCTACCCGCACGTACGGCGAAGCGCGCTGCCTCTGGCCCTCGCCCGCCTGCACTGGGCGTTGGCGCCCGGGGCGCCCCTCCAGCTCTCGATGCGCCACGGTGACGGGGAGGGCGCGCTCGGCGAGCACGGCGACTTCCCCGGCCGCTTCTTCGCCGAGTGGCGCCGCGAGCCACTCCGCGACGTGCTCGTGGGCGCCGGGTTCGAAGTCGCCGAGATCGTCGAGGACCGGGGCGCGAACGCCGAGTTCGTCACCGCCCGCGCCCGCCGGGTGCGATCGCTCCCCGACACGGTCGGACCGGCGATGCGGCTCCTCGTGTGCGGGCTGAACCCGAGCGTCTACGCCGCCGACCGCGGCGTCGGGTTCGCACGACCGGGCAACCGGTTCTGGCCCGGGGCGCTCGCCGCCGGTCTCGTCACCCGTGACCGCGATCCACTCCGGGCGCTCCTCGACCACGGCATCGGGATGACCGACCTCGTGAAGCGGGCGACGCGCACGGCCGCCGAGCTCACCACCGACGAGTACCGCGCCGGTGTCGCCCGGGTCGAGCGACTCGTGCGCTGGCTGAGGCCCGGCACCGTCTGCTTCGTCGGTCTCGCGGGATGGCGGGCCGCCGTCGATCCCAAGGCCGTCGCCGGCGAGCAGCGCGGGGGGTTCGCCGGCGTGCCCGCCTACGTGATGCCCTCGACCAGCGGCGCCAACGCCCACGCCGGGCTCGACGATCTCGCCGAGCACCTCCGGGCGGCGGCTGCGCTGGCCCGCGACACCTCCGAGTGAGCTTGGCGAGGCCCGAGCTCGGCTAGGCCGCGAGCTCGGCGGCGCGCTGCTCGAGCGAGCGCAGGCAGTCGAGGTACGACTGCTCGAAGGCGTCGACACCCTGACGTTCGATCGTGGCGGTGAGGTCGTCGTAGTCGACACCGGCGGCCGCGAGCTCGGCCATGACCTCGTCGGCCTCGTCGACGGCCGCGGTGACCGTGTCGGCGCGAGGATCACCGTGGTCGCGGAGCGCGTCGATCGAAGGCTGCGCGAGCGTGTTGACGGTGTCGCGCCCTACGAGCTCGTCGACGTAGAGCGTGTCGGAGTACGCCGGGTTCTTGGTGGAGGTCGAGGCCCACAGCGGTCGCTGCAGCCGGGCGCCCGCCGCCGCCAGCCGTTCCCAGCGAGGACCTGCGAACCGCTCGCGAAACTGCCGGTAGGCGAGTTTGGCGTTGGCGACCGCGACCCGACCGCGCAACGGGCTGTCGTCGGGCAGACGCTTGTCGGCCTCGGTGTCGACCCGGCTCACGAAGAACGACGCCACCGACGCCACCTTCGCGAGGTCACCGCCGTCGGCTGCGTGCCGCTCGAGGCCACGGAGGTATGCCTCGACCACCTCGGCGTACCGGTCGAGCGAGAAGATCAACGTGATGTTCACGGAGATCCCGGCGGCGATGCACTCCTCGACGGCCGGGATCCCCTCGGCCGTGGCGGGGATCTTCACGAGGACGTTCGGGCGACCGGTCTGCTCGCGCAGCCAGTGCACCTGGCTGATCGTGCCGGGGGTGTCGTAGGCCCGGTCGGGCGCAACCTCCACGGAGACGAAGCCGTCGGCGCCGTCGAGGCGGTCGTGCGTGGGCCGGAGCTCGTCGGCGGCGGCACGGATATCGGCGAGAACGAGCTTCCAGTAGATCGAGTCGATGCCCTCGCCGCTCGCCCGGAGCTCGGTGAGCTGGTCGTCGTACCCTTCGCCCCCCGCCATCGCCTTCTCGAAGATCGTCGGGTTCGACGTGACACCCCGGATGCCGTCGTGCTCGATCATGTGCGCGAGCGCGCCGCCGTGGACGAGCGTGCGGGTCAGGTTGTCGCACCAGGGGCTCTGGCCATAGTCGTTCAGGCGGGCGATGGGGCTCTTGGTCGTCGTCATGCTTCACCTTCCGGTGGACCAGGCGGGGACGCGAGGCCGAGGAGCGCCCGCGCTCGCGCCGTGACGTAATCGGGGTTGTACCCGAAGCGCTCGAGGACGACGCTCCCGGGCGCCGATGCACCGAAGTGGTCGATCGACACCGAGTCGTCGGCGTAGCGATCCCAGCCGAGGCTGACGCCGGCCTCGACCGCGAGCGTCGGCGTATCGGGCGGCAGCACCGCGTCGCGGTACTCGGGCGGTCGGGCGGCGAACAGCTCCCACGACGGCATCGAGACCACCCGGACCGCGAGATCGTCGGCGGCCAGGCGCTCCTGCACCTCGACGCACAGCGAGACCTCGGAGCCGGTGCCGACGAGCACGAGATCGAGCTGGTCGGACGCA
>DASUUL010000104.1:0-2897 GCA_036374115.1 Acidimicrobiia bacterium
GTCGGAGCTGCGCCTCGCCCAGGCCCAGCTCGTGGGGTGGCTCGAGGGCCTGTTCCACGGGATCCAGGCGACGCTGTTCACCCAGCAGGCGATGGCCCAGGCGCAGCTCGAGGAGATGCGGCGCCGGCCCGCTCTCGGCCGCGGCCCCGGCGGCCCCGCCACCGCCGACGACGCCGGCCCCGGCAAGCCTCCCAGCGGCTATCTCTGATGACGGAGCCCCTGGCCGCGAGCGCGGACGCACCACGGATGTTCAGCGCCGACTGGTCTCCCGAGAGCTGGCGGGCCCGCCCCGCCGCCCAGCAGCCCGACTGGCCCGACCCCGACGCGCTCGACGCCGCTCTCGCCGAGTTGCGGCGCATGCCGCCACTCGTGTTCGCGGGCGAGGCGCGCCAGCTCACCGAGTCGCTGGCGGCGACGGCCGGCGGCAAGGGGTTCCTGCTCCAGGCGGGCGACTGCGCCGAGTCGTTCGAGGCGTTCTCGGCCGACGTCATCCGCGACAAGCTCAAGGTGATCCTCCAGATGGCGGTGGTGCTCACCTACTCGACGGGCGTGCCCGTCACCAAGGTGGGCCGCATCGCCGGTCAGTTCGCCAAGCCCCGCTCCTCGCCCACCGAGATGCGCGACGGGGTCGAGCTGCCGTCGTTCCGCGGCGACATGGTCAACGGCTTCCCGTTCGAGGCCCTCGCCCGCGCCGCCGATCCCAGCCGCCTCGTGCGGGCCTACCACCAGTCGGCCGCAACCCTGAACCTCGTGCGGGCGTTCACGAAGGGCGGCTTCGCCGACCTCTCCCGGGTGCACGCCTGGAACCTCGAATACGTCGAGACCAGCCGGGAGGGCCGCCGCTACGAGGTGCTGGCCCAGGAGATCGAGCGGGCGATGCGCTTCATGGCCGCGTGCGGCATCGACCTCGACGCCGAGCTCCAGCTCCACGAGGTCGACTTCTTCACCGCCCACGAGGCCCTCATCCTCGGCTACGAGGAGGCGCTGACCCGGCGCGACAGCATCACCGGCGACTGGTACGACTGCTCCGCCCACCTCCTCTGGGTGGGCGAGCGCAGTCGCCAGCTCGGCGGCGCCCACGTCGAGTTCCTCTCGGGCGTGCAGAACCCCCTCGGGGTCAAGCTCGGTCCCGACACCACCCCGGAGGAAGCGGTGGCGCTCTGCGAGCGGCTCAACCCCCGCCGCCAGCCGGGGCGGCTGGTGCTGTTCAGCCGGATGGGGGCCGATCGGATCGAGGCGGCGCTGCCGCCCATCCTGCGGGCCGTGACCATGGCCGGACACCCGGTCGTGTGGGCGTGCGACCCCATGCACGGGAACACATTCGCCCACAGCAGTGGTTACAAGACACGGCGCTTCGACGATGTGATGCGCGAGCTCCGCGGCTTCTTCGCCGCCTGCGAGACCGCCGGGGCCTGGCCGGGGGGCGTCCACATCGAGCTCACGGGCGAGAACGTGACCGAGTGCCTGGGCGGGACCGAGGAGGTGCTCGACGAGCACCTCGAGCAACGCTACGAGACGATGTGCGATCCTCGCCTGAACGCGCGCCAGTCGCTCGACCTGGCGTTCCAGGTCGCGGAGCTGCTGCGCCGCTAGCGCCAGCCGGCCCGCGGCTGCCCAGTTCGGGTCGCCGGTCCGGGTCGGAGGAGGAGGAACGAGCGTGCCGACCTTCGAGGAGTACGGCCCCAACTCCGGCTTCTTCGAGGACATGCACCGGCGATACCTCGAGAACCCCAGCGCCGTCGGCGACCGCTGGCGGGCCTTCTTCGACCGCCTCGAGGGCGAGGCGCCGCCGCAGGCGCCCGAGCCCGCACCGGCACTTGAACCGGCGCCCGCGCACGTTCAACCTCCGACGCCCGCGCCCGGCCCGCCGCCGGAGCGGCGACCGGAGCGCCCGGAGGGAGCGGAGGTCGCTCGCCCAGCGAACGAGCGGCAATCAGCGCCTCTCGTGCTGCCCGGCGAAGACGAGCGAGTGAGCGAGATGAAGGGCGCGTCGGCCCGCATCGTCGAGAACATGGAGGCGAGCCTGGGCGTGCCGACCGCCACGTCGGTGCGCACGGTCCCGGCCAAGCTCCTCGAAGTCAACCGGATGATCCTCAACAACCACCTGGGCCGTACCACCGGCGCCAAGGTGAGCTTCACCCACCTCATCGCCTACGCGGTCCTGCGGGCGCTCGAGCGCGTGCCGGCGATGAACTCCGGGTTCGGGTTCGTCTCCGGTCAGCCCGTGTTCGTGCGCCACGAGCACGTCAACCTCGGCCTCGCGGTCGACGTGAAGAAGAGCGACGGCTCGCACACGCTCGTGGTCCCCAACGTCCGCGACGCCGACACACTCGACTTCGCCCGCTTCCACGCCGCGTACGAGATGCTCATCGAGAAGGTCCGTAGCAACCAGCTCTCGCCCGACGACTTCGCGGGCACCACCGGCACGATCACGAACCCCGGCACGATCGGGACGGTTCACTCGGTACCGCGGCTGATGCCCGGCCAGGGCTTCATCATCGGCGTGGGCGCAATCGGATTCCCCGCCGAGTACGAGGGCGCCGACCCGCAAACGCTGGCGAAGCTCGGAGTCAGCAAGACGATCACGCTCACGAGCACCTACGACCACCGCATCATCCAGGGCGCCGAGAGCGGCGAGTTCCTGGCCGTCGTCCACCGGCTCCTCGTCGGTGACGAGGGGTTCTACGACGAGATCTTCAAGAGCTTCTCGGTGCCGTACGAGCCGGCGCGCTGGAGCGTCGACATCAGCGCGGCCGAAGAAGACTCGGTCTCGATCCACGACAAGGCCGTCCACGTCCAGCAGCTCATCAACATGTACCGGGTCCGGGGCCACCTCATCGCCAACCTCGATCCCCTCGGCCGGAAGGACCCTGACACCCACTCCGAGCTCGACATCA
>DASUUL010000105.1:0-5489 GCA_036374115.1 Acidimicrobiia bacterium
GAGGAGGACCGATGGCCCGGATCGACATCCCCGAAGGCGAGGCCGGCGAGGCGACGCAGCTCTTCCTGATGCGGCCGGAGCTCGGCATCGCCGCCGGGAAGTTCTCCCACGCCGCGTACCACGAGAGCATCCTCCCGGTGCGGGAGCGGGAGGCGGCGCGCATGCGGATCGCCCAGATCAACCAGTGCCAGATCTGCCTCGCCTACCGCGCGTCGTCGGTGACCGGTCAAGGTGTGCCGGAGAGCCTCTACGCGCACGTCGCCGACCACCGCGAGCACGACGACTACACCGACCGCGAGCGCCTCGCGATCGAGTACGCGGAGCGCTTCGCGCTCGACCACCAGGCGATCGACGACGACTTCTGGACCCGCATGCGGGCCCACTACTCCGACGAGGAGATCGTCGACCTCAGCCTCTGCCTCGTGGTGTTCCTCGGCCTCGGACGCCTGCTGGCCGTGCTCGACGTCGATCCCGCCACCGCGGTCGACTGGTAGGGGTCACGTCCCCTCGCAGAACCCGATCTCGTCGGTGTTGTCGGTCCCGTCGGCGCAGTGGAGGTTGGCGTTCGCGTGGGAGAACACCCCGTCGGGGCTCTCCCAGCTCGGCACCACCCACGCGTGCAGCATCCAGGCCGTCTCCTCGATGAGGTTGCCACCGACGGCGTCACAGTCCTGCCGGCTGGCGTCGGCGTCGACGGGGAGCGGGATGTCGAGCCCCTCGTCGCCGTACGCGAGGCAGATGCCGCGGTGGCGATGCCAGTGGTCGTTCGGTCCGGCGAAGCCGTCGGGCTGACCGTCCTCGCCGATCGCGTAGTACATCAGCCCGACGACGCGTGACGTCGGGCTGACGCCGTCGTAGATGAGGGCCATCGGCTTCTCGATCTCGACCGGCCCGGGGCCGCTCAGCCCGTTCGCACCCGACACGTAGTGCGCGCCCGCGCCGGGAACGAACCTGCCCGCCCGGTAGTAACCCGCGGCTTCGGCGTCGGCCACCGTCGGGTAGCGGAGGGCGACGTCGCGCGCGCCCGTGAGCTGTTGCGCGAGCAGATCGCGGGTCGCGGGGTCGAGAGGCTCGTCGGGCAGCTCCTCGGCGGCATGGTCGGGGTTGTCGGCCTGGTGCTCGGCGAACGCGTTGTGTCCGTCGACGTCGCCGGCGGTACCGGCATCCTCCCCGTCGGTGCCGTCGGTGACGGCCGCCGCGGCTCCCGATGCGGCCGCGTCGCCGGTGCCCTGTGCACGGTCGGCGTCGGCGACACGGTCCTCGTTGGTCGCGACCACGAAGGTCATCGTCGCCGCGAGCACCACCGCCACGAACCCGATCAGCACCACACGCGGATTCATCCTGCCCCCCGGTCTGGATGTGTGCCCGCAGCCTACGCGGGCCCGTCGATGCTCTCGCGCGGAGTCAGTTCGCGCGATGGTGGCTCGCGTGACGAACACCGGCGGTGCTCGAGCCTGGACCGTGGCCATTGCGCTCACGGCCGGCGTCGCCGCCGTCGGCGCCGGCTGCAACCCGGTGAAGGCGACCCCGGAGCCGGAGCCGGCTGTCTCGCGCTGCCCGAGGAGGTGTTCGCCCGTCCGGGACTCTGGGAGAAGGTGGAGGCGAGTGCAGGCGAGCCGACGCCATACCGGGGCCGTCGCGAGCGGAGCTGCTCGCTCTGCTCGCGTGAACAGGCCCCGAAGACGGTTCGTCGTCGTCGAGCGGCTCGCGACCTGAGATGGCGATGGAGTTCGGGGCTCACCTGCCCCTCATGGACTTTGGCGGTCATCCCTACACCCTCGACCATCTCGTCGCCTACACGAAGACGGCCGCGCGGCTCGGCTTCCGCGCGATCTCGGTGAACGATCACATGGTGTTCTCGGTGCCCTGGCTCGACGGCCCCACGGCACTCGCCGCCGTGATCGAGCACTCCGGCGAGATGACGCTTGCGACGACGGTTGCACTCGCGGTGGTGCGCGGGCCGGTGCCCCTCGCGAAGACACTGGGCGCGATCGACCGGCTCTCCGGCGGCCGGCTCGTCGTGGCCGTCGGGCCCGGTTCCTCGCAACAGGACTACGAAGCCGTCGGCATCGACTTCGAGGAACGGTGGCGGCGCTTCGACGAGGCCCTCCAAGCCCTGCGGGCCCTGTGGCGGCGGGGCGGGGAGCCGTTCGTCGGGCGCTACTACTCCACCGAAGGAATCGACCTGGCCCCCCGCCCGGCGCAACCCGATGGCCCGCCGATCTGGGTGGGGAGCTGGGGCTCCGATGCCGGGCTGCGCCGTGCTGCCCGGCTCGCCGACGGCTGGCTGGCGTCGGCCTACAACACGACACCGCAGCTGTTCGGCCAGGCGTGGGCCGACCTCCGCCGCCGGCTCGTCGACCACGGCAAGGACCCCGACCGGTTCCCGAACGCGCTCGCGACGATGTGGTGCTACATCACCGACGACGACGCCGAGGCCGATCGCATCCTCGAAGAGCGGGTCGCCCCGATCATCCACCGGCCGAAGGACGTGCTCCGTGAACGCCTGCCGATCGGGCCACCGGAGCTCTTCGCCGAGAAGCTCTCGGCGTTCGCGCGCGCCGGCGTGCAGCGCGTGTTCGTCTGGCCCGTGGCCGACGAGCAACGCCAGCTCGAGCTGTTCTGGGACCGCGTGCGCCCCCAGGTCGACTCGTAGGGTCGATCCCCTCAGCCGACCCAGGTGGCGAGCATGCCGCGCATGAGGCGCTCGTCGCCCTGGGACCGCCAGGCGTCGAGGAGGCCGATCCCCAGCGGATCGCAGCCCACGCGGAGCGGCGCGTCGTCGTCGAGGACGGCGTCGACGATGGCAACGGCGGCGGCGCCCGCCGACGTGATCATCTCGCCCACGTTGAGCCGGCCCTCGTGGGCCCGCTCCGCCATCGAGCGGTACTCCTCGTAGCGCAGGGCCTCGGGAGGCTCGGCCGAGCCCCGGAGCATGTCGGTGTCGATGGGCCCGGGCACGATCTCCAGCAGGCGGATGCCGAACGGGGCGAGCTCGGCCCGCAGGCTCTCCCCGATCGCACTCACCGCCGCCTTGCTCGAGCGGTACGGGCCGTAGAACGGCACCGGTGCGAAGAGCGACGACGAGGTCACGTTGCACAGCACGCCCCCACCGGCGGCGCGCATCAGCGGGATCGCCCGGCGCGTGACCTCGATGAGGCCGAACACGTTGGTCTCGAACATCTCCCGCCACACGTCCATCGGCGTCGCCTCGAACGGCAGGTGCGGGCGCTCCACGCCGGCGTTGTTCACCAGGACGCGGAGCCCCTCGGGGAGCTCGATCGTCTCGGGCAGGGTCACGTCGAGCGCGGCGACCCGCAACGTGCCGCTGGCTTCGTCGGCCAGCGCCGCGCCGGCGCCGGGGTTGCGCATGGTGGCGACCGTGTCGAACCCGCGCGCCGCCAGCTCGAGCGCGACCGCGCGCCCGATCCCCCGGCTCGCTCCCGTGACGACGGCGACACCCTCGGCGTTCATGCCGACACCGGCGGGCGGCGGCCCGCCCAGGGTTGCGCCTGCTCGAGCTGCGCCGCCAGGCGGAAGAGCACGTCCTCACGGCCGTAGGCGGCGACGAGCTGCACCCCGATCGGCAAGCCGTCACCGTTCCAGTGCAGCGGCACCGACATCGCCGGCTGGCCGGTCACGTCGAACGCGCCCATGAACGTCGTGAGCGCGCCCATGCGCACGAGCACCTCGAAGGGCTCGGGCGCGTCGCCGCGGAGCTCACCCAGGGGCACCGGCGGCTCCGGCGACGTGGGCGTCAGGAGCACGTCGTTGCCGGCCGCCCACCACGCGGCGACGCCCCGCGACCACGACTGCATCGCCTCGATGGCAGCGAGGTACCGGGGAGCGGTCACGCCGGCGCCCATCTCGGCGAGCGTCGTGTTCGTCGGCTCCAGCTCCGAGGGGTCGATGGTGCGGCCGAGCCGCTCGCTCCAGCGGTCGAGCTCGCGGGCGATCACGGCGCCCATCACCAAGCCGAGGCCGGCGCCGAGCTCGGGCCGGTCGAGCGCCTCGAGGCCCGCGGGTTCGACGTCGTGGCCCAGCGACTCCAGCAACCGCGCCGTCGCTTCCACGGCAGCGACGCAGTCGGGGTGCGACTCCTCGCCGTCGAGGCGGCGGGTTCGGTACCCGATCCGCATACGCCCGGCGTCGGCGCCGACCTCCTCGCCGTAGGGACGCGCCGGCGGCGGCGCCGTGTACGGATCACCCGGGGCCGGCCCGCGGACGGCGTCGAGCACGCCCGCGCTGTCGCGCACGCTGCGGGTGAGCACGTGCTCGTGGGTGAGCGGGCCCCAGTACTCGCCGTAGTCGGGCGCGAGCGTCGTTCGGGCACGGGTGGGCTTGAGGCCGACGAGCCCGCACATCGCGCTCGGGAACCGGATCGACCCGCCCATGTCGTTGCCGTGCGCGACCGGCACCATTCCGCTGGCCACCGCCGCCGCGGCACCGCCGCTGGACCCGCCCGGCGACCGGCCGGTGTCCCACGGGTTGCGCGTCGGGCCGTAGGCCAGCGGCTCGGTGGTCACGCTCATCGCCAGCTCGGGCACGTTCGTCTTCCCGCACACGATGAAGCCCGCAGCGCGGAAGCGCCGGGCGAGCTCGGTGTCCTCGGCCTCGGTCCAACCCGCTTCCTTCAGCACCCGCATGCCGAGGTGGTAGGGATCACCGGCCGTGTGGCACACCGCGTCCTTCACGAGGAAGGGGACGCCCCGGAACGGGCCGTCCGGAAGGCGGGGCGCGCTCGCGGCGGCGGCGGCCTGCTCGAACAACGGATGGATCACCGCGTTGAGCTCGGGATCGAGCTTCTCGATTCGAGCGATCGCGGCGTCGAGGAGCTCCCCGGGGGTGGCGTCGCCGGCGCGCACCAGCTCGGCCTGGGCGGTGGCGTCGAGCCACGCGAGGTCGTCGGTCATCGCAGTCCCCCGTTCTCCTCGGCGAGCCCGTCGCGCGCCGGTTCATCGTGTACCACCTTGCCCGCTGCCACCGCCACGGTGCGGGTCAGGCGCAGCGCCTCGAGCAGGCGCCGGTCGTGTGTCACCACCAGCAGTGTGCCGTCGTAGCTGTCGAGCGCGGCTTCGAGCTGCTCGATCGCGGGCACGTCGAGATGGTTCGTGGGCTCGTCGAGCACCAGGAGGTTGACGCCCTGGGCGCTGTACTGCGCGAGGACCGCGCGCGTGCGCTCCCCCGGTGAGAGCGTCCGCGCCGCCCGCAGCACGTGAGCGGCGCCGAGCCCGAACTTGGCCAGCAGGGAGCGGGCGTCGCCGACGGGCACGCCGGTCGCGCCGACGAACACGTCGAGCAGGCTCGCGTCGGATTCGAAGCGGCTCCGCGCCTGGTCCATCTCCCCCACGACGACCGAGGGCCCGATCCGCTGCTCCCCCGCCGTGAGCGCGATGTGCCCGAGGAGCGCGAGCAGCAGGGTCGTCTTGCCCGCGCCGTTCGGGCCGGTCAGCGCGATCCGCTCGCCCCACGTCACCTCGAGGTCCACC
>DASUUL010000106.1:0-6079 GCA_036374115.1 Acidimicrobiia bacterium
CACCTCGATCGCCGGCGTCACCCTGTAGGGCACGATCGCGGCGTCGAACGACGCCAGATAGCCGTGCACCTCCTCGTATTCGAGCCCGCCCGTCAGGACGACGTTGGGCATGGCGCGCAGCTCGTCGAGCCGGACACGCGCGGGCCCCACCATCACGAACGACCACTCTGGACGGGCACGCGCCAGCTCGGCAACGAGCCCGAGGTCGGTGAACTCGGTGATGCTGCCCACGAAGCCGATCGTCGGCGGCCCCGTGCACGAGGCCTCGCTACGGGCCCGGGCCACCTGCCGTGGGAAAGGCGCTCCGTGGGGAAGGCCCACGGCGTCGGGGCGTGTCGCACACCGTCGCCGGAGAAGCTCCGCCGACGCCACGAACACGAGACCGGCGTTCGCGAGCATCTGGTTCTCCCACACCGCCACTCGCTGCCGGTGACGGACGCTTGCGCCCACCATGTGCGACGACGCGTCGTCGGCCCAGTCGTAGATCAGGAGATCGGCGCCGAGAAGTGTCGCAACGTCACCGATCACGGGCATCGGGAGGTAGGTCAACACCACCAGGCGACGGCCGGCGCGACGCCTCAACCGGCGACGAACGCGGCGAGCGAGGCGGTTGGCGGCGAGCCGGCGGACCCACCGCCAGTGCTGGAGGGGCGGAACGAGGGGCGCGTCGACGACGATCCCGGGAGCGACCTCGTTCCCGGTGGTCGAGACCGAAGACCTCGTCCACCGGCCGAGCTTCGCGACCACCCGCTTCGCCTCGCGGAGATGCGGGAGCCTGGTCGCGACGTTCTCGACGAAGAGCACGCTGGCACCTCGTCGACCCAGCTCCATCGCGACCCAGTGCGGGCGCTGGCGGTGGGAACGCCAGTCCTTACTGGCGAAACACACCACGTCGAAGGGCAGGTCCACACCGTCCTCGTCTTCTTACCGCACGCCCCAACGGCCGACAGTAAGGCGCCGGAGCGCCCACCGGTAATCGGGCTCGTAGCCCAGCTCCACGAGCGCCCGGCCGGCGGCGACGAGGAACTGCACGACGTCCGCACCGCCGAAGCGCGTCTGCCAATTCCCCACCCGGGCGCCGCGACGGAACTTGTCCTCGCCGCCCGTGTAGTTCCGGGCAAAGTCGTTGCGCTCGAACACCTCGGCCAGAAGGCTGTCATCGTACGGCAGGTGGCAGAAGTCGTAGAGGACCCGGTAGCCCGCGAGCGATGTGGACCACATGGTTGATGGAGCTGCTCGGGGAGACCCGACATCGAAGCGCTCTGGAGCAACATCCTCGCGGGTCGTGTGCATGGTGGCTGGGTCAATCGCGACAACACGGCACGACTGCCGCGTGGCCGGGCGGTAAAATGCGTCGTCGCCAACAACCTTCTTCCCTGGCTGCCAAGCGACCCACCCCGAGCTCTTGGGCTCCTCGCACACTCGGGCTCGACCGTGTTTACGGCGGGCACGAGTCAGGGAGAACCACGGTGACGCAGTACTGCTCTCCGCGCACATGGTCGAGGGCGAGGAGTTTTCAAGGTCGAGAAAGTCGCCTTCGACCAGACCTCCGACGCCTCAACGTACCCCCAATACGAGCGCGTCGCACTGATCGAGCGCTTCGACGACGGCCTGCGTCGGCGCATGGCCGCCGACCCCGAGTCGGCCACGTGCCACCGGTGCACCCTCAGCCTCCGGATCGTGCGTCGTCCGCGCTGACTGCGCCGCCCCTGCCGCCCACCATCTGATCGGGCGTAGGGTCTCGCCCCGATGGCGCGGCGGGCCGATATCCAGATCCTGCACCCGGCGCGGCTCGTCGCGGTGGCCTTCGCCACCGTGATCGCGATCGGGACCGTGCTGCTCTCGCTCCCGATCTCGACGGCGTCCGGCGGACGCCCGCCCCTGCTGACCGCCGTGTTCACCGCGACCTCGGCGACGACTGTGACCGGCCTCGTCATCGTCGACACGCCGACGTACTGGTCGGGGTTCGGCCAGACCGTGATCGCCGTGCTCATCCAAGTCGGCGGCTTCGGGATCATGACCTTCGCCTCGATCTTGGCCGTCGTCGTGTCGCGCCGCATGGGTCTGCGGTTCCGCATGGCGACGCAGGCGGAGACGGGAACCCTCGAGCTCGGCGACGTGCGCCGCATCCTGATCGGCGTCGCGGCGATCACTGCATTCTTCGAGGTCACCGTCGCAACGGTGCTGACGATCCGCTTGTGGGTGACCTACGACGAGTCGTGGAGCCAGGCACTTGGGAACGGCGTGTTCCACTCCATCTCCGCGTTCAACAACGCCGGGTTCGCCCTCTACAGCGACAGTCTCGAGCGATTCGTGGTCGACGCCTGGGTCGTGCTGGCCATCGCCGTCGCGGTCATCGTCGGAGGCCTCGGCTTCCCCGTCCTGCTCGAGCTGCGGCGAGCACTCTTCCGCCCGCGGGCGTGGTCCATGCACGCGAAGCTCACCGTCGGCACGACCGCGGTGCTGCTCGTGGTCGGTGCATTTGCGTTCCTCACGTTCGAGTGGTCGAACCCCGAGACGCTGCAGAGCCTGGACGCCGAGGGCAAGACGCTCGGCACGGTGTTCCAGTCGGTCACACCCCGAACGGCCGGGTTCAACACACTCGACTACGCCGACATGCGGGAGCCGACCTGGCTCCTGACCACCGTGTTGATGTTCATCGGCGGCGGCAGCGCGTCCACGGCCGGCGGGATCAAGGTGACCACGTTCGCGCTGCTCGGTTTCGTCATCTGGTCCGAGCTCCGTGGTGATCCCGACGTCAACGTCTTCGGGCGCCGGGCGGCGATCGCCGCGCAGCGTCAGGCACTCGGAATCGCGCTGCTCGCCGTGGGGACCGTCGTGGTGATGACCCTCGCGCTCCTCGCTGTCACGCCGTTCCCGATGGGGCAGGTGCTGTTCGAGTCGGTGTCCGCCTTCGGTGTCGTAGGCCTCTCGACCGGGATCACCGACGAGCTCACCACGACCGGCCACCTCCTGACCATCGGGATGATGTTCCTGGGTCGGATCGGTCCCGCTACGCTCGGCGCGGCGCTGGTACTGAGGGAGCGCGACCGGCTCTACCGCTATCCCGAGGAGCGACCGATCATTGGGTAAAGACACGAGGTCGGGCGGCGTACGCCGGCCCCGATACGAGATCCTCGTCATCGGTCTCGGACGCTTCGGCAGCGCCGTCGCCGAGTCGTTGGTCGAGCTCGGTCACGACGTCCTCGGCGTCGACGCCAACCCCAAGCTGGTGCAGAAGTACTCCGGAACGCTCACGCACGTCGTCGAGGTCGACTCCACCAGCATCGAGGCGCTGAAACAGCTCGGGGTGCCGGAGTTCGAGCGGGCGGTCGTCGGCATCGGCACCGACATCGAGTCGAGCATCCTCACCACCGCGGCGCTCGTCGACCTCGGTGTGCCGAACATCTGGGCCAAGGCGATCACCGAGCCGCACGGGAAGATCCTCGAGCGGGTCGGTGCTCACCACGTGGTGTTCCCGGAACACGACATGGGTCTCCGCCTCGCCCACCTCGTCACCGGCCGGATGATGGAGTACATCGAGTTCGACGAAGGCTTCGCCCTGGTCGAGACGCGCGCGCCGAGCGAGCTCGTGGGCAAGTCGCTCGGCGAGGTCGGCGTGCGCCGGCGCTACGGGCTCACGGTCGTGGCGGTGAAGCCTGCCGGTCAGGCGTTCACCTACGCGACTGCGGAGACCGTCGTCGGGGCGGGCGACCTGCTCGTCGTGGCGGGCGACGCCGCTCGAGCCGAGGCGTTCGCCGAGCTGACCTGATCTGAACCGACCGTCGCAGGGGGCGCCAGTGAGCGCCGACGCGCACGTCGCCCGCAGATCGCCACCCGCCTCCTGACGCGAGCCGGGGCGCGGCAGCTGCCGCCCAGGATCGTTGGTTGTCCTCGCAGATCGGGTGATCTTGAGCTAGTTTCCTCGCTCGTGCCCAACTACCGACCCGGGCAGGCGGCCGAGCTGCTGGGTGTGAGCGTCGACACGGTGCGCCGGTGGGCCGACACCGGCAAGCTGCGTACGCACCGCAGTGCCGGCGGCCGGCGGATGATCGACGGCGCCGACCTGGCCCGCTTCCTGGCCGCGACCCCGCCGGCCACCGAGCCCGACGTCATCGTCGCCCGCTCGGCCCGCAATCGCTTCCCCGGGATCGTCACCCGGGTCGAGCGCGACCGCGTGACCGCCCTCGTCGAGATCCAGGCCGGACCGCATCGGGTGGTCTCGCTGATGACCCGCGAGGCGGCCGACGAGCTCGGGCTCGCACCCGGCGACCAGGCGGTGGCGGCGGTCAAGGCGACCAACGTCGTGGTCGAGGTGCCGCCGCGGCCGTGAGACAGACGGTCGGCGCCGTCGTGCTGCTCACCACGCTCGTCGCCGCTTGCGCTCGGAGCGGCGACGACTCCGTCCGGGTGCTGGCGGCGGCGTCGCTGACCGAGGCGTTCGAGGCCCTCGCCGAGCGCTTCGAGGCCACCCACCCCGGCCTCGACGTCGACGTCGGCTTCGGGGCATCGTCGGAACTGGCGGCCCAGATCGAGCAGGGTGCGCCGGCCGACGTGTTCGCCTCCGCCGACGAGGTGACCATGGAACGGGTCGTCGAGCGCGGCGGCGCCGGCGCCCGACCTGTCGTCTTCGCCCGCAACCGGCTCGCGATCGCGGTCGAGCACGGGAACCCGGAAGGCATCACCGGCCTCGACGACCTCGATCGGCCCGGCCTCGTCGTGATCCTGTGCGCGCAACAGGTTCCGTGCGGCCGGTTCGCCGACGCCGCGCTCAGGGCTGCAGGGGTTGCCGTCACGCCGGCGTCGCGGGCGGCGAACGTCAAGGCCGCACTGAGCCCGGTGGCGCTCGGCGAGGCCGACGCCGCGATCGTCTACGTCACCGACGTCGAGTCCAGCGGCGCGGTCGACGCCGTCCCGATTCCCGAGGACGTCAACGTCGTCGGCCGCTACCCGATCGTGTCGCTCGCCGGCGCCGACCACGAGGACGGCGCGGCTGCGTTCGTGGAGTTCGTGCGCTCGGAGCGTGGCCAGCGAGTGCTGCGCGAGTTCGGCTTCCTGAGCCCGTGAGCACGTCGCGCCGGCTCCCGACCCGGCCGCCGGTGGCAGCGCTCGTGCTCGCGGGGATCGCAGTGGTCGTGTTCCTGGTCGCGCCGCTGCTGGGGCTCCTCGAGCGGGCTCCGTGGCGAGCCCTGCCCGAGTTCCTGACCGAACCGGAGGTTCGTAGCGCGCTCCGGTTGTCGCTCGTGTGCTCGCTGTCGGCGACCGCCATCTCCGTCGTGCTGGGTGTGCCCCTCGCCTGGCTCCTGGCGCGAGGGCGGTTCCCGGGCCGGGCGCTGCTGCGCGCGCTCGTGCTCGTCCCCCTGGTGCTGCCGCCGGTCGTGGGGGGTGTGGCCCTCCTGCTCGCCTTCGGCCGGCGCGGGCTCGTCGGACAGTGGCTCGACGAGTGGCTGGGGGTGCGGCTGCCGTTCACGACGCCGGGCGTAATCCTCGCCGAGACCTTCGTCGCCATGCCCTTCCTGGTGATCACGGTGGAAGCCGCGATCCGGTCGCTCGACGCCCGCTTCGAGGAGGCGGCCGCCACCCTCGGCGCCGGCCGCGCCACCGTGTTCCGGCGCGTGACGCTGCCCATGATCGGGCCGTCGCTCGCCGCCGGCGCCGCCCTCACGTGGGCGCGGGCGCTGGGCGAGTTCGGCGCCACGATCACGTTCGCGGGCAACTTCGAGGGCAGAACCCAGACCATGCCGCTGGCCGTGTTCCTCGCGCTCGAGACGAACCCGCCTGCCGCCATCGCGCTCAGCCTGGTGCTGCTGACCGTGTCGGTCGCGGTGCTCGCGGTGGTCGGCAGCCGCGTGCTCGCCGGGCGGCGCGATTCGGGGCGCGAGACCCAGCCGGTGCCGGTGTGACGCTCGCCGCCCACGTCGTAGTTCGGCTCGGTGCGCTCGAGGTCGACGTCGAGCTGGAGGCCGCGCCGGGCGAGCTCGTCGTGGTCGCGGGGCCGAACGGTGCGGGCAAGACGACGCTGCTCCGTGCGCTCGCGGGGTTGCAGCCGCTCGACCGCGGTTGTGTCTCCCTCGACGGC
>DASUUL010000107.1:0-4882 GCA_036374115.1 Acidimicrobiia bacterium
CGTAGCACCAACCGCGCAGGTACACCCGCCGATCGGGCGGCACTCCGAGCGCATCCGCGGTCTCGTGACTGGCCAGCATCACCGCGGCCGCCATGTCGACGTCCATGATCGACACCATGTACTTCGTGTACGGGTATCCGACCATGCGGTTGTCCGGCCCGGCGGTGATGATCTCGTCGGCCGACCGTGCCACAGGGAACCACGCACCCGGGTTCCCGGCCGCCACCTCGGTCATCGGCGCCAGCACCTCGCCGAGCTGCCGGCGGTACTCGTCGAGCCCGACACCGAGATGCGCCCGCCGGGCGTTGTCGAACACCGCGAACGTCAGCCAGGCCTGGAACACCTCGTGCGCGACCTCGGCCGGATGGAACGGCGCCTCCCACGGGTACGGCGGCCGCTGCTCGGGCTTGAACCGGTACCGCGCCCGTTCGCCGCGCTTCTTGAACCGGCGTTGCGTCGCCAGCGCCTCGGCGCCGCACACGAGCGCGAGATCGAGCTCGCCGCGCAGGATCGCCGCCGCCTGGTCCTGGACGAGCACCTGCGGTGTGGTGCCCCCGATCCCGGAGTAGTCCCCGAACCGGGGCGAGAGCCCGAGGCCCTCGCACAGCCGCGCCACGGGGTCGTCGTACTGCCACGTCTGGCAGTACACGACCTGGAGGCTGTCGAGGCGGCCGAGCACGTCGACGGTCGACGCACGCGTGTCGGCGGCGGCGGCGCGCGCCACCTCCTCCCACATGGCGAGCGGCTCGGGCGCGCCCTGCTCCCCCACATCTTCGGGACGCCAGGTCCGCTGCCCCACGCCGATGATGCACGGCGCACGGGGATCGACGCGCACGCCGGCGCTCACTTGCCCTGCCACCGGGGCGGTCGCTTCTCCGCGAACGCCTTGGGCCCCTCCTTGGCGTCTTCGGTCTGGAAGATCTCCGAGCTGATCCGCGACTCGTTCTTGTACGCGTCGCGCAGGCTCATCCCGAGCCCCTCCCACACGCTGCGCTTCGTCGCCTGCACCGCCAGCGGCGCGTTCGCGGTCATCCGGCGCGCATACTCGTAGGCCTTCTCCATGAGCTGGTCGCGGGGCACGATCGCGTTCAGCAACCCCATCTCGAGGGCCCGCTCGGCCGGGATGAGGTCGGCACAGAGCAGGAACTCCATCGCCTGCGGGAAGGGGATCTGGCGCGGCAGCCGCACCGTGGTGCCGCCGCCCGCGAACAGGCCCCGCTTCGGCTCCATCACCGCGAACTTCGCCTCCGGGCAGGCGATCCGGATGTCGACACCGCCGAGCATCTCCATCCCCCCGGCGGTGCAGAACCCGTTCACCGCCGCGATGATCGGCTTGTAGAGCTTCGAGCCTCGCAGCACCGCCCGGGTGCCGTCGGTGATCTCGTAGCCACCGACCTTGTCGACCTTCCCCGATGCGATGTCGCCCTGGAGCTTCGTGATCTCGGGGACGTACTTCTTGAGGTCGGCGCCGGTGAAGAACGCGTCGCCGACACCGGTGATGATCGCCACCCACGCGTCGGGGTCGTCGCCGAAGCGGTCCCAGGCCGATCGCAGCTGGAAGAAGTGCTCCATGTCGGCCGAGTTGCGGGCCTCGGGCCGGTCGATCGTGATGACGACGACGTGCTCGTCGTCCTTCTCGTAGCGGATCGGCATCCCTGACACGATAGTCAGGTTTCGCGCGACGCCTCCGAGGGCTCGGCCGCGTCCGCCGGCTCCAGGAACAGCGCCACCGTGAGGTCGTCGGCCCGGCGCTGCAACTCCGCGTAGCGGTCGAATCGCTTCCGCCAGGCCTCGTCGAGGTCGAGCCAGCCGGCCTCCACCATGAGGCTCACCTCGCGGGAGTCGAAGAGCGGCGCGGCGTCGACCGGGCCGGGGAGCTGGTCGCCGAGCGCCGGGAGCCGGCCGGCGGTGAGCGCCGCGTCCCCGCGCTCGTTCAGCGGCACACCCTCGGACGCGAGGTAGGCCGCGATGGCGTCCTTCACGTCGTTGAACTCGATCCGCTCGGCGGGGGTCAGCCCGTCGTGGAACGCCACCCGCTGCGCGCCGGGCCGGGGACGGCGGGCGTCGTCGCGGTAGACGACGGTGAGCACCTGGTCGACCTCGACGTCGCCTTCGCGGGCGGCGCCGAGCTGGCGGGGCGGGATGAGCCCGGGGCCGGCGACGAAGTCGACCCCCTGCTCCTGCAGCGCGGCGAGCACGGCCGACCCGTACGAGTCGCCGAAGGTCGCCTCCCCCTCCACGCGCACGGTGCCGTCGATGTCGGCGTCGGCGAGCTGGCGCTGCAGGTCACGCGCCACCGGGATCGCCGACGGCGGCGCCGCGGTTCCCTGCCGGTTGGTCGGCAGGTTCGCGACCGCGAACGCCGCCACCACGACGGTGCACGCCACCGCCACACGCGTCACCGCCAACGGGCGCACCGCGAATCGCCGCACGACGGTGACGAGCACGGCGAACCACACGAACGCCGCCAGCGGCCACAGGAACCGGAACTGGTGCGGCGCCACCCCAAAGCTCCCGATCGGCGCCCGACCGGCGGTGAGCACCGCGGCCGCGAGCGCGACCGCGGCCGTGACCAGGAGCCGGACACCGTCGCGATCGTCGCGGCGGCGCGCGTCCCACAGGCACGCTCCGAGCAGCCCGGCAGTCGCCACGAGCGCGATGACCGCCACCGGCGTCGACGACGGGCTCCAGCCGCTCGACGAGCCCGACGCCTCGATCGCATCGCGGAAGGAGTCGCGGAACCACCACGGTGGCAGCGACGTGACGCTCGCCACCAGGCGCGTGCCCAGGCCGAACCCGATCGCCTCACCCGAGTCGGACGCGCTCTCCCACAGGCGTGCGAGGTTGCCCTTGCCGTCGGCGGTGAACTGTTCGATCAGCGGCGGCAGCCAGCTCAGCACGAGCGCGCCGGCGGCGGCCAGCCCGCTCACGACGACCTGCCGGCGCAGGTCGGGCCAGCGCTCGGGGTCGTCACGCCGGTGCCGGCGCATCTCCAGCACGAGACCGAGCACGGCCCAGCCAGCGAGTGCGGGTACGAGGAGCACGTACCCGAGCTGCGTCTGCACCACCAGGCTGCCGGCGACGATCGCGAGCGGCAGGGCTACGAGGTCGCCGCACGTCGCCGACCACACCACCACCAGGAAGAAGAGGAACGGCAGGAGGATGCTGTGGGGGCCCCAGGGCTCGTAGAGCATCTCGCTGCCCATCGACCACGTGAGGACGGTCGTCACCGCCGTCGCCACCGTGGCGAGCAGCGCACCGCCGCGGCGGTAGGCGAACGCCGCGATCCCCACGATCGCGGCGCAGTTCACGAGGGCGACCCCGAGAGCGACGCCGCCGCCACCGCCCACCAGCCGGGCGGGCACCGCCAGCAGCTCGAAGAGCAACGGGCCCGGGTGGTTGACGTCGATGCCGGCGTCGATCGAGGCCGACGACCAGGTTCCCAGCAGCGGCTGGTGCTCGACGGTGAAGACGTCGTGGATCCGGATCGCGTAGAGGGCGTTGTCGCCGACGGGAACCCAGCCGCTCCGGGCGGCGCGAACCGCGGCGACGACCACCGGCACCAGCGCCGCGGCCACCGCCACCGCGAGGAGGCGGTCGACGAGCCGCTCCCGCGCGTCCGACGAACCGTGCACCTGCGAAATCTAATGGAGGACCGTCGCGATCCAGCGGGCGCAACGAGCGGTGGATACGATTCGCGTCCTTGGTGGGTCTGACGGAGACTCCATCCCAGGCCCTGGAGTCACCCCTCGATCGCGCGACCCTCACGCGAGGTCAGCGGCGATGGCTCGTGGCGATCCTGCTCGTCGCCGCGGCCGTGCGCGTGTTCTGGGCGTTCTACGCGTACCGCGGCGCTCCCGTCAGTGCGATCCGGTCCGGCGACCAGTACGCGTACTGGTACTCCGGTAGCGAGCTCGCCGCCGGCAACGGGTACGTCTCCGTTCTCGACGGGGAGCCGACCGCGTACTACCCGGTCGGCTATCCGGCGCTGCTCGCCGCGTTGTTCTGGACCTTCGAGCACACCCCGATCCCCGACAACGTTCCGCTGGCGGCGAACCTCATCCAGGCGGTCGTCGGGACCGCGTCCGTGGCGCTCGTCTTCGTGATCGGGCGTGCCATCTTCGACACGCGCGTCGGCCTCGTGGCCGCCGGCATCACCGCGCTGTGGCCGAACCTCGTCTTCTACGTCGGCGCGCTCATGATCGAGACGTGGTTCACCTTCCTCTGTCTCGTGGCCGTGGCGATCATCGCGACCCACAACTGGTCGACCGGCCCACCCGGTCGGGCGCGCCTCGTCGCGTTCGGCGTGACCATGGGGATCATCGCACTGGTGCGACCGTTGATTCTGTTCTTCTTCGTCGGCCTGGTCGTCGCGGTCGCGATCGCCGGGGGCTGGCGACGGGCCGCCACCTCGCTGGCCTGGGTGCTGCTCCCGCTGGTGGTCCTCGTAATGCCGTGGATGGTGCGCAACGCCGTCGTGATGGACGCGTTCACGATCTCGACCAACCTGGGCGACACCCTCTGCATCGACCGGTCGGACGACGCGACGGGCCGGTTCCGCTTCGCGGCCCATGAGGGATGCGTCCCGATCCAGGAGTCGGAGGTCGAGCGCTACCGCGGGAACATCCGCAAGGCCGTCGGCTGGGTGATCGACCATCCCGACCGGGAGTTGAAGCAGATCGTGCGCCGAGGGTGGTACACGAGCCGCTACGACCACGACGGGCTCAAGGAGGTGGAGAACAAGGAGGAGGGCAGGTTCCTCGGTCACCGCGTCCGCACCGGCCTCAGCCACACCGCCGACTGGTACTACTTCGTGGTGCTCGCGGTCGCGGCGTTCGGGATCCCGGCGTTCTTCCGCGGTCGTCGGCCCGAGCGCATCTTC
>DASUUL010000108.1:0-7591 GCA_036374115.1 Acidimicrobiia bacterium
GCCTCGGCGTAGGCGCGGTTCTCGGCCACGGTCGTGGGTCCGAAGGTCTGGTTTCCGCTGGGGAGCGTGAGGCGGATCTGCTCGAGCTCCTCGCGCGTGAAGGGGCACGGGACCGTGATCGGATCGACGTCGTGGAGCTTCAGGGCGTTGAGGCCCAGCACCTTGCGCTTGATCTCGTCGGTGAGCGCGGGGTAGCCGTACTGCTCCTGGAGCTCGGGGGTGATCTGGAACGCGCGGAACGCCTGGATCTGGTCCTGGGGGGCGCCGTAGAAGAGCGCGTCGGTGCCCCACAGCACGTTGTCCTCACCCACGTACAGGAGCAGCTTTCCGAGCAGGTGCGCGGCCTCGTCGGGTGAGCCCATGAGCGTCCACCACGTCGAGCCGAGCTCGGCGTACACGTTCTGGTTGGGCCCGATGCCGCTCGTCTGCATCGAGGCGATCAGCCGGTTGACGCCCGTGTCGGCGGCGGCGGCGGCGTAGGGCCCCTCGGGCAGCCCCGGGTCGTAGCCCGAGTGGTAGGCCACGAACTTGGCGTCGGGATGCGCGGCCGCCGCCGGGCCGAAGTCGACCGGCGTGGCGTGGGGGCTGTTCTGCGAGAAGCCCTTGTGGGCGCAGATGATCGGGACGCCGAGAGCGACGCACTGCTCCACGAACGCGTTGCCGACCGGCGCGAGAGTCGGGTCGCCGTCGTCGAGGCGCCAGGCGTTGTTGGAACCGTCCCAGAGGTCGGGGTAGTTGGTGAACACCTTCCACGCCACGACCGGATACCGGCCGACGGTGGCGGCCATGGCGTCGAGGTTCGCCTGGAGGTCGCCGACGTTCGGAAGCGCCTGGGCGTGCAAGAGGACGCGTTCGTCGCGGCACAGGGCCTCGGCGAGACGGCGGGTCTCGTCCATCAGCTCGGCCGACATGGGGCTGCCCGCCGGTTCGATCGGGAGCGCCGAGAGCACCACCATCGACGTGTCGCTCTTGAGGAACACCTCCTCCATGAAATGCGTGATCGAGAAGCACGCCCGCGGGTCGTCCTCGCCGCAGTACTGCTGGGGGAAGCCGTCCCAGAAGTCGCGCCCGTGCTGTGCGGCAGGATTCACGCGGTACTCGAGGAAGTGACCCTGCACGTCGAAGACGAACTCGTTGCCGGCGAGGGCCTCGCGAGCGACGTCGGGATCCGTGGTCGCGGTCGTCGGGATCTCGTAGGTGCCTCCCGGGTCGGGGCGGCCGCGCGAGCGCGCCTCTTCGCGACTGCAAGCGTTGAGCGCGAGCAGGGTCGTGGCGGCGCCGCACATCGACAGGAGGAAGCTGCGGCGCGACATGCCGATGACCCGGGCGTTGTCGTCGCACGCCTGGCGTGCCCGCCGGACGGTCTCCTCCACGACCGGGGAGAGCGGTTGGGGGTCGTACTCCCCGTTCGAGCACGGCCCGAACTTGACCGGCAGCCCGGGGTCGTCGTCGTGCTCGTAGCTCATGCGGGGACGGCGGCGTGGTAGACGTTCCCGCGCGACGTGAGCACGAGGGCGCCGTCGTCGAGCACGGCGAGCGCGGCGTCGTCGCCGCCGGCGATCACGAGGGTCGCGGCGATCCCCGAGCCGTCGACGAGGACGCCGACGGGCTCGATCGCCACCGATTGCGCCCCCGGCTCGGTGGGAGGTGCGAGGTCGGCGCGACCCGTCGCCCACACTCGGTCGCCGGCGGTGTGCAGCTCGACGCCGGTGATGCCCGGGGGGAGCGCACCGACGGCTTCGACCGTCGTGAGCTCCCGGTCGAGCCACAGGAGCTGGCCGTTGCCCGCCAGCGCGAGCGCGAACTCCTCGGTGACCACGAGGTCCGTCAGCGGGGCCGCGGCAACGGTGGCGAGCACACTGCTGTCCCGAGCGTCGGCTTCGTCGACGCGCCGGATGGTGGTTCCCGCGGTCGTGTAGACGCGGTCGTCGACCACGACCATCCCTCGCCGTTCCTGCTCCGGCAGCGCGATCCTGGTCGTCGGGCCGGCCTGCCCGGTCGTGAAGCCGATCACCCCGTCGCGGACCGGAACCCACGCGCCGCCCGGTCCGGCGACGATGGCGCCCACGGGCTCGGCCCCGGGCGGTAGCGGCATCGATTCCGGTTGGGTCGCACCGTCCACGATCCGCTTGACGCGGTACTCGACCCGGTCGGCGTCGATCGACGTCTCGTGCGTCACCGCCCACAGGCTCGTGCCGTCGCCGGCGAGCGACACGATCTCACCCTGCAGGTCCACCTGCCGGACGATCCGTCCCGACACCGGGTCGAAGGCGACGAGCCGGGAGGGCGGGACCGTGTACGAGGCGCCGGCCCGGTCGTAGGCCGCCGCCCATACCTGGCCGTTCGCCTCCACGAGCGGCCCGCGGACGAAACCCTCGTCGGCGCTGAGGACGACGGGACCGACGGTTGCGGCGGTGGCGCCGTACGCGCTCTGGTCGAATCGGGCCTTCCCCGGTGTCACGCGCACCTCGGGTGCGAGCGCGGCGCAGCTCGCCGGGTCCGCACCGGGGAGGCGGCAGGCGCTGGCGGGAGCCATTGCCCACCGCCCCGCGTCGTCCTTCGTGAAGCGGACGCCCTCGTACCGGGTGCCGGCCGTGTCGGTGACGGGCGCCATCGCCTCGTCCGAGGCGAGCACGGTCACCTGACCGGGTTCCACGGCGTATTCGCTCGGCGCCGCCGCCGGGACCGCTTCCTCCGCGGCGGCCACGTCCTCCGGCGGCACGGTCGCGGGCGGCGGAGGCGGCGGCGCGGTCACGGTCGGCGGTGGGGACGACGGCGGCGTGGGGTCGGCGACGATCTCCACGTCGTCGCCCCCGGGGTCGCGGCCGGCGACGACGACGGTCGTGGTGAGGGCGGTTGCCACGACCGTCGCCACCGCCAGGCCGGTGACGGCGCGGCGCCGGATGCGCCGCCGCCGACGCTTGACTGCCACCGCGGCCGCGACCGCGTCGGGTTCGGGATCGGGGAGCACCGCCGCGCCGCGCAGCGCCTCCTCGAGCCGGTCGTCAAAGCCCGGCATCGTCGTCTCCCGCCAGCTCGGGCTCGTCGGCGAGGGCCACGGCGAGCGTCTGGCGCGCCCGGAACAGCAACGACTTCACGGTTCCGTCGCTGATGCCGAGGTGCGCCGCGATCTCGTTCACGTCGAGACCGAGGTAGTAGCGCAGCGCGGTCACCTCACGTTGGCGGCGCGGGAGTGCCCGGAGCGCCTGGCGCACCGCATGCGCCTCCCCGGCGGCGCCGGGAGCGTCGGGCACGGTCCGCGCCAGGGGCACGAGCCGGTCGCGCGCCCGGCGTTCGGTGCGGCGGCGGCGGAGCTGGCTCCGCGCGAGGTTCAGCGCCACGGTCGTGACCCAGGCGCCCAGCGACCGGATGTCCTCGCCCCGGGCCTCGCGCTCCCAAGCGCGGGCCAACGCCTCCTGCACGGCGTCCTCGGCCGCCGCCAGGCTGCCGCACACGAGCTCGACGGTGCCGACGACCTGCCGGTACTCGCCCCCCACGAACTCCCGGATCCGTTGCTCCGCCACCGCATTTCCATGCCTGCGCCCGGCCGTCGTCGCCGCGGGGGGACGCAGCTCGAGAACGACTGCGTCCACTGGGCTCGCTCCACCTCTCACGGCATCACCCGTCACGATCGCCCCCCCGACGCACGAGCGGCGGTCGGGGTTGCCTGCCTCTCCGGGAGGGGCCTAGGCGGGCGCGGCCGCCGTGCCCGTGGGGTCGTGGATCACGACGGCGGGCGGGGCCACGAGCTCCGGTCGCCCGGCGGCGGCCAGGAGGCGGTGGGCGTCGGCGCGGTCGGCGTCGGTGAAGGGCCGGGTGGTGGCGCAGAACTCCACCATGATGCCGTTCGGATCCTGGATGTAGATCGAGGTGCACCAGCCGTGGTCGATCTCGGCCACCCCGTGACCGGCGGCGAGCCAGCGCCGCTTGTGCTCGGCGAGGCCGTCGAGGTCGACGGCGTCGAAGGCGAGATGGTTCGTCCACGCCGGGAGCCCGAGGCCCCGGCTGATCGACGTGGCGAACTCCGCGGGGACCTCGGCATCGTCGTGGATGTCCCAGAAGGCGATGAGCCCCTGGCCGTGGGTGTCGTAGAAGCAGTGGCGGGCCCACCCGCCGCCGTCGGTGGGGATCGCATCCACCTTCACGAGGTCGAAGCCCATCACCTCCGTGTAGAAGGCGTGGGTGGCCTCGAGGTCGCGGGTGACCAGGGCGACATGATGGAAGCTCATGCGACGTAGCGTACCGAGGCGTGGCGCTGCTCGAGCGAGACGTCGATCGGGATCCTCTCGTCCAGCTCGCCCGCTGGTACGACGAAGCCCGTGCGGTGGCGGGGGAGCGTGCCGACGCCATGGTCGTCGCCACCGCCACACCCGACGGCGTGCCGTCGGCCCGGATGGTGCTGCTGCGGGGCCTCGACGAACGCGGTCTGTGCTTCTACACCAACACCGAGAGTCGCAAGGGTTCGGAGCTGGCCGCGAACCCGCGTGCCGCGCTCGTGCTGCACTGGCCCGAGCTCGGCCGGCAGGTGCGCGTCACGGGTGCGGTGACGCGGCTCGACGCCGAGGAGTCGCTCGCGTACTGGCGCAACCGCCCCTACGGCAGCCGGCTGAGCGCGTGGGCGTCGCGCCAGAGCGAGCCGGTGGCGAGCCGAGACGAGCTCGAAGCGGAGGTCGAGGTCGTGCGGGCGCGCTTCGCCGACGGCGACGTGCCGCTGCCCCCCTTCTGGGGCGGCTACCGCGTGACGCCCGACGACGTGGAGTTGTGGGAGCACCGCGACGACCGCTTGCACGACCGCCTGCGTTACCGCCGCGACCCGTCCGGAACCTGGGTCATCGAGCGGCTCGCCCCGTAAGGCTCTGGGTCGCAGATCTCCAATCGTTCGGAGGTGTACGACGCCCAAGAAGTGCGAGAGGCGAGGTCTCGCCGCCGCCGGACCTCCTCAGCGCAGGGGGCGGAAGAACGTCCGCAGGTCGTCGACGAAGAGGCCGGGCACCTCCATCGCGGCGAAGTGGCCGCCTCGCGGCGGCTCCGACCAATGGACGATGTTGTAGCGCTGCTCGACCCAGCGGCGCGGCATCCGGGTGATCTCGGCGGGATAGTTGGCGACACCGGTCGGGACGCCGACGGCGTCGGCCGGAACCGCCGCGCTCCCGGCCTCGCGCATCTCGTAGTAGAGGCGCACGGACGACGTGGCGGTGGTCGTGACCCAGTAGGCCATCACGTTCGTGAGCAGCTGATCCTTGGTGAACGACCGCTCGACGTCGCCGTCGCAGTCACTCCACGCCGCGAACTTCTCCACGATCCATGCCGCCAACCCGGCGGGGGAGTCGTCGAGGAGGTAACCGATGGTCTGGGGCTTGGTGCCCTGGATCTCCTGGTAGCCCGCGCCGCTGCGCCGCCAGGTTCTCATGGCGTCGAGGCCGCGCTGCTCCTCCGGCGTCAGCGGGGTGCTGTCGCCCTCCGGTGGGGGCACGACCACGAAGTTGAGATGGAGGCCGGCGACGTGGTCGGCGTCGAGGTCGGCCACGTTCGCGCAGACGACCGAACCCCAGTCGCCGCCTTGGGCGCCGTACCGGTCGTAGCCGAGGTCGGCCATGAGCTGCACGAACGCGGCGGCGATCCGGCGCGGGTGCCAGCCGGGATCGCGCGTGGGGCCCGAGAACGCGTAACCGGGTAACGACGGAGCGACGACATGGAAGGCGTCGGCTGCCGCGCCACGGTGTGCACGGGGGTCGCTGAGCGGGCCGAGCACGTCGAGGAACTCCACCACCGAGCCGGGCCAGCCGTGCACGAGCAGGAGGGGGAGGGCATCGGGTTCCGGAGCGCGGGCATGGACGAAGTGGATGCGCTGGCCGTCGATCTCGGTGGTGTGCTGCGAGAAGGCGTTGAGCCGAGCTTCGTGGGTGCGCCAGTCGTAGCCGTCGAGCCAGTAGCCCACGAGCTCGCGGAGGTAGCCGAGCTCCGCTCCCTGGGTCCAGCCTGCCCCCGCGATCTGGTTGGGGAAGCGCGTCCGGCGGAGACGGTCGTGCAGGTCGCCGAGCACCGGGTCGGGCACGTCGACGCGGAACGGTTCGATCGTGGGCACCGCGGGCACAGTAACCGCCCGATCATCCGGCCCCGCCGGTGCCGGAGCGCAGGTACTCACGAAGACGAGAGACCATCTCGCGCATCTCGTCGCGGTCGATACGGGGTGCGTCCGGCCACTCGGCGATCCGAGCGCCCTGGTATTCACGCGGAGTGTTCGGATACCTCGGGGCCAGGTGCACGTGGAGATGGGGGACCCCGCCGCCGAGCACGAAGGCGTACACGTGGTCGGCGCCCGCCACATCTTTGAGTGCGCGTCCCAGCCGGTTGACGAGACGCCCGACGGCGGCCGCTTCGTCGTCGGTCAGGTCGCCGAGCCCGACGACGTGCCGCTTCGGTTCGACCACGAGGTGGCCTCGGTACGCCGTCGAACCGGCGGGCGCGTGCGCGTGCGCGTGACCGGCGTAGACGAGCTCGTCCTCGTAGAGCACTCCGCCCTGGGCAGCCTCACCCTGACGATGCTTCTCGCAGACGAAGCAGCCTTCCACCGGCCTCCCTTGTGTCGGCCAGATCGTAGGGGCGACGGGCAGCGGGTCCGCCTGCTACGCCGCCGAAGGCCGTTCCAGACGCAGGCCGGTCGATTTTCGCAGGTGCCGCTCGTCGTCTGGCCGACGACACCGACGAGTTCGGGGCTCAGGGGAGGTCGTATTCGTCGTGATCGCCCACCACGGCGGCGTGCCGGCGGAGGAGCTCCTGGTGCCGCTGGTCTCGGCCGGTGGCGCCCTCCTCGTCGCGACCCGCCTCTTCGCCGCTCGCCTCGATCCCCGCAACCGGAGGAGAACGAAATGAGCCTTCCCGAGATCGTGTCACGCGACCAGTGGCTGGCAGCTCGCACGGAGCTCCTCGCCAAGGAGAAGCGCCTCACCCGTGAGCGCGATGCGCTCAACGCCGAACGGCGACGGCTTCCCATGGTCCGGGTCGACAAGGAGTATCGCTTCGAGGGGCCGGAGGGCAACGTCACCCTGCTCGACCTCTTCGGCCGACGCCGCCAGCTCATGGTGAGTCACTTCATGTTCGACCCGACCTGGGAGGACGGCTGCCCGAGCTGCTCGGCCGGCGCCGACGAGATGTCGGACGGGCTGCGCGCCCATCTCGACAGCCGCGACACGAGAGTCGTCTACACCTCCCGGGCTCCCCTCGAGAAGATCGAGCGCTACAAGGCGAAGAAGGGATGGGGCTTTCCCTGGTACTCGTCGTACGGCAGCGACTTCAACTACGACTTCCACGTCACCCTCGACGAGTCGGTGGTACCCATCGAGTACAACTACCGGACCCCCGCGGAGCATCGAGAGGCGGGCACCGCCTACTACCTCGGAGCCGATCAACCGTTCGAGCTGCACGGGCTGAGCTGCTTCCTGCGCGACGGCGACGCCGTGTTCCACACCTACTCGACGTACGGCCGCGGGCCCGAGATGCTCGGCGGCTCGTACTACTTTCTCGACCTCACTGCGCTCGGCCGCCAGGAGGAGTGGGAGGAGCCCAAGGGCCGAGCGGCCGCCACCCATGC
>DASUUL010000109.1:0-15148 GCA_036374115.1 Acidimicrobiia bacterium
GTCGATCGGCTCCAGCTGGCGGGGGGTAGCCGGAAACGGAACACCGTGCAGCGCACCACCCAACTCGCCCAAGATACGCCGCGCGTCCCCGCCATCGAGCGCCAGCAGGGGTGGATCACCCATCCCGCCAGAGTCTATTTCTGCTTCTGCCCGAGGTAGCCACGACACCTGACTCGCATACTAGAAGTCGTCGTTGTTGACAATCAGCGTCAGCGGCCTCGGCGTCGACGACCTGCGAGACGACCTGGCCACTTCGTCTCCGGCGACAACCCACGCGCACAACAACGGCGCAAGCGGAATTGCTAGGACGGATCGCCAACGACGAGGCGTACCCCCCTACGTCGCAAACGTTCAACGTGATCTGCCGCGCTCATGGAACTCTCCGTAACAGGGACCACGCCGAGAGTGCGGCAGACCCGCTTACGGACCTGCGAGGATCGAGCGCCGAACACACACAGCGTGGCATCGAACGCCTGGACGAGCTAAGCGCGGTAGTCGACTAGTAGCCGCAGCAGTGACCGACGAGATTTGTGAGACTCCCGAACCGTGCGCCGACGGATCGTGATCCTCGGTCTTGTTGCGGCCCTGCTCCTTGGTGGCGTGCTCGCGTACCTCTACGGCCGCGACGATGACGGCCCGACATCAGTGGAAGTAGCACTGCGTTTTCGGGCACCGCGGTGACCGCTCCGAAACCCGCGTTAGAACGAGCCGCCGTCGACCACGATCTTCTGGTCGGTGAGGTAGCCGCCGGCGTCCGAGACGAGGAAGCGCACGACCGCGGCGACCTCCTCGGGGCGACAGACATGGCCGAACGGCGAGCCGGCGTCGAGGGTGTGGATGTCGTCGACGCCCATCGCCCCTTTGACGAGCCGGCGCCCCATCTCGGTCTCGACCAGGCCCGGTGCGACCACGTTGACGTGGATGCCGTTGCGACGCTCCTCCTTGGCGAGTGTGCGAGCGAGCGCCTCCATGCTCGCCTTGGCGACGTTGTACGGCGACGAGTTGCCCGCCATGAGAACCGTGGCGGCGCTCGAGATCATCACGATGTCGCCGCGCTCGCGCTCGCGCATCGCGGGGAGGAGCAGCTTGCTCAGCAGGAACGGACCGAACGCATGGGTCCGCCAGACTCGCTCCATCTCGGCCGGATCGGTGTCGACCACGGTGTGGCCGCGACTGGCGATCCCGGCGTTGTGGACGAGGATGTCGACGAACCCGAAGTCACCCAGCACCGCCGCCGCCAGCGCCTCGTCGTCCTCCTGCGAGTCGACCGAGCCCGCGTAGGCCCGCGCCCGCACCCCCGCCTTCTCGAGCTCCGCGACCGTCTCCGTCGCCGCTTCCTCGTCGCGGCGGAACGTGATGGCGACGTCGGCGCCGTCCTCGGCCAGCCCGATCGCGATCGCCCGCCCGATCCCCCGGCCCCCGCCGGTGACGAGCGCCGCCCGTCCTTCGAGTCCCATCGCTAGTGCCTCGTTCCGGTCGCACCCGTGGATCGTGCCGCGCGCAGGGTCGTCATGGGTTCCTCCCCCTGGCCGCTCGTTCCGCGCGATCGACCAGGTTGGGCGAGCCCAGGCGGTCCGCCCAGGCGGCGAGCTCCGGGGTCGGGCCCTGCCAGCGCCAGTCGTCGACGGTCCCGACGGGCGCATCGGTGCGCAGGGTCGCGAGCGTGAGGAAGAGGCGGGCGGCCCCACGCTGCTCCGTGAGCGTGGCGGCGAGCTTGGTCGCGCCGCGTACGCGCACCTCCCACGACTCGGGATCGTCGGGGATGGCATCGAGGTGCTCGTAGCGGGCGAGGACGGCGGCGGCCGACTTGGCCCCCCAGCCGGGCAGGCCGGGAAAGCCGTCGGCGCTGTCGCCGACCAGGGCCAGCCAGTCCGGGATCGAGGTGGGCGCCACGCCGAACTTCTCCCGCACGCCCGCCTCGTCGAGGAGACGCCCGTGGCGGCGGTCGAGCTGCGCGACGCGCGGGTCGGTCACGCACTGGGCGAGGTCCTTGTCGGGCGTGCACACGAGCACCTGCTCGACCCGCGGGTCCGCCGCCGCGACCGCGGCCGCGGCCGCGAGCGCGTCGTCGGCCTCCTGGTCGACCATCGGCCACACGCACACGCCGAGGGCGGCGAGCGCGTCCTCGAGGAGCGGGAACTGCGCCAGCAGCTCCGGATCCATGCCCGCGCTGGTCTTGTAGCCGGGCCAGAGGTCGTTGCGGAACGACTCGATCACGTGGTCCGTTGCCACACCCAGATGCGTGGCGCCGTCCTCGAGCATGGTCAGCACGGTGCCCGTGACGCCGCGCACGGCCGCCACCTCCATCCCGTCGGGGTCGAGATGCGACGGCACCGCGAAGTGGTGGCGAAACAGCTCGTAGGTCCCGTCGAGGAGGTGCACCTGCACGGACCGAGACCGTAGCGGCCCCCCGTCGTCGGAGCGCTACGACGCGGTCGTCGCCGGGGTCGCGCCGAGATAGGCGCTCATCACCCGCGGATCGGCGGCGATCTCGGCCGCGGGTCCGGTGACCCGGATCCGACCGGTCTCGAGCACATAGGCGCGGTCGGCGACCTGGAGCGCCTGCTCGGCCATCTGCTCGACCACGAGTACGGTCACCCCGTCACGGGTCAGGTCGCTCAACACCCGGAACACCTCGTCGACGAGCTTCGGCGCCAGTCCGAGCGACGGTTCGTCGAGGAGCAGGAAGCGTGGCGACGCGGCGAGCCCCCGCCCGATCGCGAGCATCTGCTGCTCTCCGCCCGAGAGGAGCCCGGCGGGCGCGTGGCGCCTGTCCCCCAGCACCGGGAAGCGCTCGTACACCCGGGCGAGGTCACGACCCACACCGTCGTCGCGGCGTCGGTACGCCCCGAGGAGCAGGTTCTCCTCCACGCTGGACTCGGGGAAGATCCGGCGGCCCTCCGGAACGTGCGCCATTCCCATCCGGGCGATCCGGTGGGCGGCCCGCCGTTCGATCCGCTCGCCGAGGAACGTCACCTCACCGCGCACCGTCTTCTGGAGCACGCTCAGCCCCGAGAAGGTCTCCAGGCTGGTGGTCTTGCCGGCGCCGTTGCTGCCGATCAGGGCCACGAGCTCGCCGTCGTACACGTCCACGTCGATGCCTTCGAGCGCCCGGGCGGCGCCGTACTGCACCGAGAGGTTCCGCACGCTGAGGAGGGGCTCGTGCCCGGGCGGCGTGGCCGTGGCCGCCACGGCCTCGGTCACGACCGGCGCCCGGCGCGGGCGGGGCTGCCGGTCGCCGAGGTAGGCGGCGATCACCCGGGGATCACGGCACACCTCGTCGCACTGCCCCTCGCTGATGCAGCGGCCGAAGTCGAGCACGGTGACGTGGTCGGCGAGCTCGATGACCACGTCCATGTGGTGCTCGACCAACAGGACGGTGATCCCCGCCGCCCGGATCCGGCGGACGAGCTCGACGAGCTGGCGGATGTCGGTGGGGTGCATTCCCGCCGCGGGCTCGTCGAGGAGGAGCAGCTCGGGATCGGACGCCAGTGCCCGGGCGATCTCGAGGCGGCGCTGGTCGGCGAACGGCAGGGCGCCGGCCGCATCACCGGCTCGGTCCGACAGCCCGACGAACTCCACCAGCGCCCATGCGCGATCGCGGACCCGGCGCTCCTCCCGGCGGAGCCACAGCGGCACCAGCAGGGAACGGGCGAGCCCGTTGCGGGTGCGCGTGTGCGCACCGACCATCACGTTCTCGAGCACCGACATCTCGTGCCAGATCTGGCAGCTCTGGAACGTGCGGGCGACACCCATACGAGTGCGCCGGTGCGCAGGCCTGCGACCGACCTCGCGGCCCAGGAGCTGCACGCTCCCCGCGTCGGCGGGGGAGATCCCGGAGATCGCGTTCACCAGGGTCGACTTGCCCGAGCCGTTCGGGCCGATCACCGCGTGCACGGTGCCGCGCGCGACGGTGAGGTCGAGCGCATCGAGGGCGCAGAGCCCTCCGAAACGCTTCGTGATCCCGCGGACCGAGAGCAGCGTCTCGGCGTCGCCACCGGCTCCCGCGGTCGACGGTCGCGTGCGCAGCGGAGCCACCCGGTGGCGCGGCGCAGCCAGCCGGCGCGGCTGCACGACCCGAGCCGCGAGTTGGCGGACGCTGCCCACGACGCCGCGGGGCGCGACGATGGCCACCACGATGATCAAGGCGCCGAAGAAGAGCGTCTCGTAGCGGCCCAGCCGACCGTTGATCGTCTCGCCTCCGACCTCCACGCCGAAGCCGAGCGTGAACGCGAACGCGCCCACGATCGGGCCCGCCAGCGTCCCGAGACCGCCGAAGAACGCGAAGATGACGTAGCGGAACGACTGGCCGACGATGCTCGTGCCGTCGACCATCGTCACCTGCAGGTTCGTCTGCGCCGCGAGCACCCCGGCGACCGCGACGATCCCGGCCGACAGCGCGAACGCCGAGACCTTGTAGCCGTACGTGGGGATCCCCGAGGCGCGCGCCGCCAGCTCCGACTCACGGATCGCCCGGTACGCCCGCCCCCACCGGCTTCGCACCAGGTTCCAGCTGGCGTAGAGGGTCAGGAGGAGCAGGCCGACGCCCACCCAGTACAGCCCGACGAACGGGCGGTTCGGGTTGGCGGCGTCGATGAAGCCGAAGTTCGTGTCGAGGGGCTCGGTCACGGGGCGGCCCGAGGAGCCGTTGAACGGGCCTTCGAAGAGCAGGGCGGTCGTCGAGGCGATCAGACCGAACGCCAACGTCACCACGGTGAGATAGAAGCCCCGGAGGTGACAGCACGTGAGCGCGAGCAAGGCGCCGAGAAGGAGCCCCACCGCGAACGCGACGGGGAAGCCGAGCCAGGGGTCGAGGCCCCAGTCCTCCACCGCCCAGATGGCGCCGGCGAAGCCTCCGTACACGAAGAAGGCGTAGTGCCCGAGTGAGAGCAGACCCGTGTAGCCGAGGAGCAGGTTCACGCCGATCACGGCGGTCGCGATCCACATGGCCTCGATCCCGAGGGTGATCCAGAAGCGATCCGTCGCCTGGGCCCGGCCGAACCACACGAGGAAGGCGACGAGGGCAACCGCCGGAAGGACGGCGGTCAGGCGCCGGGCAGGCATCGCGTTTACACCTTCTCGATCAGCGGCCGGCCGAAGAGACCGGTCGGCCGGAGCGCGAGCACGAGCACGAACACCACGAACACCGCCAGCGGCCGGTAGACGTCCGCCCGGCTCGAGAGCACGCCGACGACGCCGTCGACGAAGCCGACCAGGTAGCCGCCCACGACGGCGCCGCGGGTGCTGCCGAGCCCGCCGATGACGGCGGCGACGAAGCCGAACACGGCGAGGTTCAACCCGATGTTGAAGCGCACGCCGAGGCGCGGTGCCACGAGCACGCCGCTGAGAGCGGCCAGCGCCCCGGCGATCATGAAGCTCAGCACGACCATGGCGGTCGGGTTGATGCCCATCAGCGACGCCGCCTGGCGGTCCTGCGCGACGGCCCGGAAGGCACGACCCACCCTGGTGCGGTTCTGGAGCAACTCCAGCCCGACCAGCACCAGGAGCGTGCCGGCTACGAGGACCACGTCGCTGGGACGGATGGCGACGTCCTCGACCACCGAGCCGCTCCATCCCACGATCGAGTCGGCCAGGGCGGGGAGCGTCTGGCCGGTGTCGCTGATCGTCTGGGCGACCAGCTCCTGGGCCACCACCGCCGCCCCGAAGGTGGTGACGAGCCACGCGAGGTTGGTGGCCGGATCGAAGCGGCCGAGCGGCGCCACCGCGACGAGGTCGAAGGCCAGCCCGAGGAGCGCGGCCAGCACGACGACGAGGAGCACGACGAACACCAGGGGCAGGTCGGCGTCGAAGACCCGGGCGTAGAGCCACCAGGCGAGGTAGCCGCCTACGACCACGAGCGCGCCCTGGGCGAAGTTGACGATCCGGGTGGTCGCGAACACCAGGCTGTAGCCCACGGCGACCAGGGCGTAGACCGAGCCGATCGTCAGTGCGTACACGACGGTCTGAACGGCTTCCGACACGGCGCGGCTCCCCCGTCCCCGGACGGCCTAGTGGACCTTGCACGTCTTGGACATGTCGACGTCGGCGCCGAGTGCCTCCGGCGGCGACTTCGTGCACTGTGTGCCCCAGCCCTCTTCGAGCACCTGGTCGACGTATTCGGGCGCGGCCCTGCGGTTGGCGGCGAGGGTGGGGCGCACGAGGTGCGCGGGGCCGACGTAGTCGGGCCGGATGAGGGGGAACGTCTCCTCCCACTCCCGTCCCAGCACGTACGGAGGGTCGGTCTCGACCGGGCCGGTGTACCGCTCCAACGTGATGAGGACCACCTCGTCCTTGGTGAGCGACAGGTGCCGCTTGGGCTCGAAGCCGAACTCGAGTCCCGCGAACCGGGTGCGGAGCCGCTCCAGCTCGGTGACCATGTCGGCGCGGTCGGTCGAGCCGGCCTCCTTGGCCGCCTCGAGCAGCGCCCAGAACGCGTTCGCGGGGGATTCCTCTCCCCCGCTCGCGCCCGTGCCGTCGTACTCGACGAGCCAGTCACGGATTGCGAACTGGGGACCACCGATGAGACCGCCGAGGTACCAGGCGGTCAACGTCCCCGCCTTGGCGGCGTCGCCGGCGAGCTCCGCCCACTTCTTCTCACCGGTGCCACCCGGATAGCCGAGGAGTTGGGGGTGCCAGCCCGAGCGCGCCTTGGCCGTCGGCGTGTCGACGTACTGCGCATCGAGATCGGCGAGTCCCCTGACGATCCCGGCGGTGTTGTCGGCGAGGCCCCACATGAAGAGACACTGCGGCCGCTTCTCCTTGAGCCGTTGCAGCTGGGCACCGTAGTCGCCGGTGAACAGCTGGAACTCCTCGATCCCCGCGATCTTCAGGTCGTGCTTGCGGGCCGCGTCCTCGAACTGCTCGCGGGCCAGGCCCAGGGTCCCGCTGTCGGAGATGAGCCCGGCCGTCTCGTACCCGCGGTCCTTGGCCGCGTAGCGGCACAGCACGTCGAACGACATCCGGTCCGGCAGGAGGAACTGGAAGACGGACCGCTCGGGCCCGTCGGGGTACAGGATCCCCTCCGACCAGAGATCGGCGAACACGGCGATGACGGGCATCTGGTCACGCTGGATCTGCGGGCGCGCCTCCTTGATGCCGAACGGCGTACACCACAGGATGCCGATCACGTCGGGGTCCGAGACGAGCTGGTTGTAGGCCCGGTTCGTCCCTTCGGCGAACTGCTCCGCCGGCGCGTTCACGATCTCGTAGTCGACCTGCGTGCCCCGGACGAGGCGCTCGCTCTGGATGTGCTGCTTGGCGGCCCCGAGCGAGCGGCTGACGATGTCACCGAGGAACTGCCCGATGCCCGACGTCGGGACGATGACCCCGACCTTGAGCTTCGACGGCAGGCCGTCGCCGCCGCCCCGGCCGGCGAGGTCACGCCGGGCCCGGGCCGGCGCGGGGGCGCCGAACGCCCCGACGAGCGCGAGCCCGGCGAGGCTGCTCTTGGCGGCCCATTCGAGGAACACGCGCCGCTCGACGGGTCGACGCACGACGTCGCCGGCGGGCACCCATCCTGGTGCTGGCTGATCCGATCGCATGGCGTTCCCCCAACCGTGTTGCCCGCGTCCCCGCGGATCCTGGACCCACCCTGCTGGGCGGACGGGGAGCGGCGACAGGGGCATCCGCGAGGACCGGAGAGGCCGAAGGTCCCTTCCATCTGCGCCGTTGCGCCCTGGGAGCGCCGGATCGGGGGGTGCAGGCTCGAAGCGTCATGGGGGCCACACTGCAGGACGCATCGCCGACCGATCGCTTCGAGCGCTTCATGAGCGACTCGGACGGCGTGATGTGGACGATCGAGCGGGATCCGTCGCTGCGCTCGACGATCGTCGCGGTCGCGGTGCTCGACCGGTCCCCCGCGTGGCTCCGGCTCCTCGAGTCGATCGACCGCGCCGCCCGCGCCATCCCTCGGTTCCGGCAGCGGGTCGAACGGGCCCCGTTCGGGCTCGCGCCCCCACGGTGGGTGGTGGAGCGCGACTTCGACCTCGGCCGGCACGTGCGCCGCGTGGTCGCGCCCGCGCCCGGTGACTTCGGTTCCGTCCTCGACGTCGCCGTCGAGAGCGCGATGGCGGGCTTCGACCGCCGGCGGCCGCTCTGGGAGTTCACGCTCGTCGACGGCCTCGAGGACGGCAGGGCCGCGTTGGTGCAGAAGCTGCATCACTCCGTGACCGACGGCGTGGGGGCGATGCGGATGGCGCTCATGCTCTACGACGGCGATCGGGAGCCCCCCGAACGGCGGGACGTGCCGTGCCCGCCCGAGCCCGAAGCCCTGACCGGCGCCGCCCTGGTCCGGGACTCGCTGCGGTTCACGGCCGCGCAGGCGGCGCGGGCGGCCGCGGGTACTGCGGCGGCGATCGGCGCCGGCGTCCCGCGGCTGGTGCGCGACCCGGTGGGAACGGCCCGCGCCGGCGCCGAGCTGGCGGCCTCGCTCGGGCGCGTCCTCGCGCCCGTGACGGAGACGCTGTCGCCCGTGATGCGCGATCGCAGCACGGACTGGGACTACCACCACCTCGAGGTCCCCCTCGATCGCGTACGGGCCGTCGCGGCCCACACCGGCGGGACCGTCAACGACGTCTTCGTGACCGCGGTGGTCGACGGCCTCCGGCGGTACCACGAGCACCACGGAGCTGCCGTTCCGGAGCTGCTGATGACGATGCCCGTGAGCTATCGCGCCGAGAGCGACGCCCTCGGCGGCAACCGCATCATGCCCGCCCGGCTGCGGGTGCCGCTCGGCGGCGGCGACACGGCCGCCCGCCTCCGCCAGATCGCCGATCGCTGCCATCGCTGGCGCCAGGAGCCGGCGCTCCCCGTGACGAACGCGCTCGCTGCCGTCCTCGACCACCTCCACCCGGCACTGACGACGCGCTTCTTCGGGTCCATCCTCAAGCACGTCGACTTCTTCACCACCAACGTGCCGGGCATGACCCGGCCCGTCTACCTCGCGGGCGCGCGCGTCGATCGCCTGTACGCGTTCGCGCCGTTGATGGGATCGGCGGTGAACGTCGCGCTCATCTCCTACGCCGGCACCTGCTGCATCGGCGTGACCACCGACACGGCCGCCGTCGCCGACCCGGACCTGCTCCTCCGGTGCTTCGCCGAGGCCTGGGACGAGGTGCTCGGCTACCCGTCGGCGTAGGTCCAGTCGGGCTGCTTGCGGGCCTGGCGCTCGTCGTACACGGCCACGCCGTCGCGCAGGTCGACGATCTTCGGGATCGGCACGGCTGCCGGTTCGGCGACCCGGCCCTCGAGGTGGGCGACGAACTCCTCGGGGAACGCTCCGAGCAGGCTGCCGATCACCCGCTGCTCCTGGGCCCCGAGGAAGCAGCGGTTCGCGTCCGTGACGGTGTCGAGCCGGGCGCTGATGACCTCCACGTCGTGGTCGGTTCCGGTGCCCCCGAGGATGCGGTCGAGGTACGCCGTCACCTCGCCGGTTCCGAACTTGCATGCCGGGCACTGGCCGCACGACTCCACGTAGAGGAAGCGTGAGATCGCCCGGGCGACGGCCACCATGTCGGCGGTGTCGTCGTAGACCATGAAGCCGAGCGCACCGAGTCCGCTGCCCGCTCGGGCCATCGCCTCGTAGCTCACCGGGGTGTCGAGCTGATCGGCGGTGAGCACGGGATTGGCGACGCCCGACAACACCGCCTTGACGGCGTGGCCGGCGCGGGCGCCGCCGCCGACGGCCTCGATGACGGCGCGCAGGGGGATCCCGAGCTCGATCTCGGCGACCCCGGCGTGGCGCGTGTCGCCGACCACGGTGCACAGCGCGACCCCCGGCGACTCGCCGGTGCCCAGGCTGCGATGCCAGTCGGGGCCCCGGCCGAGAACCGGTACCACACTCGCGAGGGTCTCGACGTTGTTCACGAGGGTGGGATTGGCACCCGCGGCCGTACCCTCGGGTGCGAGCTCGACGCCGGCGGACCATCCGACCTGGGGGGCGGTGGTGAACAGGCCGTACAGGTACGGCGGGAACAGACGCGGGAGCGGATCCTCGCCCTCGATCACCTCGAGCAGGGCCTTCTCCTCCCCGAAGAGGTACTCGTCGGGACCGGTGACGAGGTCGACGGCAAGCGCGCCGAGCAGGCCGGCGTCGCTCATCTCGTCGACGGCACGCTCGAGCGCGGCGCGCTCGGGAACGAACGACTCCTTCACCGCGACGAACGCATGCACGGCGCCGACGGCCTCGGCGGCGATGGTCGTGCCCTCGATCACCTGGTACGGGTTCCGCCGCATGAGGAGCCGGTCCTTGAAGGAGCCGGGCTCGCCCTCGGCGCCGTTGGCCACCACGTAGCGGTCGCCGACGTCGGCACCACCGCTGCGCACCGACGCCCACTTCCGTCCTGTCGGGAACCCGGCGCCGCCGCGTCCGCGCAGGCCCGACCGGGTGAGGGCGTCGACGACGCCCTCGGCCCCGAGCTCGCGGCAGCGGACCAACCCCTGCCCTCCCTCCCAGTGGTCGACGTAGTCGTCGAGGGAGGTCAGCGGCTCGTCGGGCAGGAGTACCGGCATGCGTCGCGCAGTCTGCCCCTCAGGCACCCCGGTCACGCCCGGCCAGGGCTCGTTGCTCGAACTGGCGGACGCCGACGTCGACGACCCGGTCGTGCGCCCACGCCATCGCGGGGCGGCCGACGACCGCGAACCGGCGCAGGACGGGGTCGCGCAGGTCCAGTGACCAGGCCAGCCTCGCCGTGCAGCCACCGCCGGCGGGCGCGATCTCGAGGCGCGCCGGCCCCTCCAGGTCACCCCGGATCCGGCTGTCGACGAGCTCCGCCTCCACGACCTGCTCGACCTCGACCGTGAACCGGAGCGCGTACGGCAACGGGGCCCGGATGACGCACCGGGCGGACGCGCCTTCGTGGAGCCCCTCGGGCGCGCCGTCGGTGTCGAAGTCGCGCAACCAGTTCCACCAATCGGGGTACTCGCGCGTGCGGCTCACCGTCGCCCACAGGTCGGCGGGCGTGACCGGGAACGTCCAGCGCCGATCGAAGCGGAACGGCGCGGGCACCGTCAGCCCCGCCGGAGCCGGCCGCGGAGGGCGGCGAACGCCAGCGTCATGCTCAGGACCCCGACACCGGCGATGGCCGCGAATCCCTTCACGATCTCCTCGACTCCCCAACCCGTGAGCACGAGCTCGCGCATGCCGGCGAGCAGGTAGGTCACCGGGTTCCAATCTGCCACGGCCGAGAGCCAGCCGGTGAGCGCCTCCTGGGGCAGGAACGCGGTGGTGAGGAAGGCGAAGGGGAAGAACAGGATGAAGCTGGAGTTGACGGCGGCGGGGCTCCCGGTCTTGAGCGCGATGGCGTATGGGAAGCCCGTGAACGCCAGCCCCCACGACCCGGCCATGAGCACGAACAGGAGCACGCCCGGCAGGCCCGTCTCGAAGCGCACCCCCACCGCGAAACCGAGCGCGATCACCGGGATCGACAGGGCGACGACGAGCGCGAAGTCGGCGATCATCAGCCCGAGCAGCAGTGACAGCCGCCGGATCGGCGTCATCAGCAGACGGTCGAAGTAGCCGTTCTGGATGTCGGTGACGAGCGCCCCGGCCCGGGAGATGCCCGTGACGGCGAAGATGATCGCCACCGGGAGCTGGAACGCCTTGAAGTCGGGGACGGAACCGGTCACGCCGGGCGTCTCGGCCACGTTCTCGAGCGCCCCGATGTTCACCACGAAGAAGAACACGGGCACCACCAGCGCGGGCACGATCGCCTCCGGCTCGCGCGGGATGGCGCGCAGGGCCCGCCCTGCGATCGAGAAGCAGTCGGCGCCGAAGCCGGCGGCTCGAGGTTGAACGGTACGCACGTCGGCGACACCTGTGACGGCGGTCATCGCGGCTCTCCCTCGTGTTCGACTTCCCACTCCTCCTCTTCACGCTCGTCGCGCTCCTCGTCGAGGATGTGCTCCCCCGTGAGCTCGAGGAAGACGTCGTCGAGGGTCGGCGTCCGCAGGGTGAGCTCGCGTACCCTCACCCCGCATCCGTCGAGCGCGACCGCGACCGGGCTGAGCGACGCCGGGCCGTCGTCGACCCGGATCGTGATCTCGTCGCCGTGGACGTCGGCCTGACCCACGCCGGGGACCGCCTCCACCGCGGCGCGCGCGGTAGCGGCGTCGCCGTCGACGCGCGCGACCACCACGTCGGAACCGAGCGACCGCTTGAGCTCCATGGGCGTCCCCTCGGTAATGAGGCGGCCGCGGTCGATGATGCCGACACGGTGGGCGAGGGCGTCGGCCTCCTCCAGGTACTGGGTCGTGAGGAAGATCGCGATGCCGTGCTCGGCATTGAGGCGCCTCACCTCTTCCCAGACCCGGGCCCGCGTCGCGGGGTCGAGCCCGGTGGTGGGCTCGTCGAGGAAGAGCACGCCCGGGTTGTGGATGAGAGCGGCGGCGAGGTCGAGGCGCCGGCGCATGCCACCCGAGTAGGTGCCGATCCGCTGCTCGAGGGCGTCGCCGAGGTCGATGAGCGGCCCGAGCTCGCGCAGTCGCTGCTCCGTGTCGGCGGGACCCAGTCCGTAGAGGCGGGCCTGCAGCCGCAGGAGCTCGGAGCCGTTCTGGTTGGGGTCGAGCGAGGCCTCCTGCAGCGCGACCCCGATCCGGAGGCGCACGTCGAGCGGGTTCGTGGCGACGTCGTAGCCCGCGACGAGGGCGCGTCCCGCCGTGGGCGCGAGGAGGGTGCAGAGCACGCGCAGCAGCGTCGACTTCCCGGCGCCGTTCGGGCCGAGGAAGCCGTAGATCTCCCCGGGCGGCACCACCAAGTCGACGCCGTCGACGGCGCGCGTCTCACCGAAGGACCGGTGGAGGTTCTCGGTGACGACAGCTGCCTCGGTCACGGGAGCGGAACCTAACGCGTCCGTGCGAGCTGCCTGCTCGATCGTTCGCACGCGGCCACGATGACGCAGCGGCCCGACAACGCCCTGTCGGGATTTCGCAGTCGGGGATTCGGGTGTCGGAGGAACGCGTCAGTGGACGCCCGCGGCCGCGACCTCGCGCCGCAGGGCGACACCGGGGGTAGCGGCCGCCGGCGCGAACAGCCCGAGGTAGAAGGCGACCACCGCGGCCCAGACGACGGTCGCGCCCGCGATGTGGATCCCGACGAGCAACGCCGGAATGTCGTTGAAGTACTGTGCGTAGCCCACGCCCGCCTGGGCGACCACGGCCACGAGCAGCACACCGAGACGCTCCTGCACGTTGCGCGGCGCCCGGACGCGGCGCAGCACCGCGAGGGTCACGAGCACGAGCACCAGGAACGCCATCACCGTTGCGCCGTGCACGCGGGCGACCTCGGGGATCACGAGGTTGAAGCGCTCCACCTCGTCCTCGGGCGCGCCCCCGCTGTGGGGCCCCGAGCCCGTGAGGACCGTTCCCGTGACCACCACGGCCGCGGCGACCGCCAGCAGCGCCCGCCCCAGCCCGACGAGCACCGGTGCCACGAGCGGCCGCGAGGGCGCGTCGGGCAGACCCGCCCGGCGGTGGAGCACGAGCGCGTTGGTGAGCAGCACGAGCGACACCAGGAAGTGGGCCATGACGAACTGCGGCGCCAGGTGGAAGAGCACGGTGAGGCCGCCCAGCACGGCCTGGGCGGCGACCCCCGCGACGAGCCCGAACGACAGCCACACGAGATCCCGCCGGCGGGGACGGCGCAGCAGCGAGCCGAGCACGGCGACGATGACGGCCACCGAAACGAGGCCCGTGAACACGCGGTTCACGAACTCGATCATGGCGTTGGCGTCGCTCGCCTCCTTCGGGGCCAGGCTCCCCTCGGCGCAGTTCGGCCACTGCGGGCAGCCGAGACCCGAGTCGCTGAGGCGCACCGCGCCGCCGGTCACGATGATGATCGCCAGCAGCACCGCGGCGACGAACGTGACCTTGCGGTATGCGGAGGGCGTCAGGCGCGGGAGGCGGCGCACGAGACCGAATCCTACGGGCGGGCTCGCGTGCCGCCGACATCGCAGCCCGGACCGGTAACCTGGCCGACTTCGTGGCCCCGGAACCGATGCGGATCACACGCGGCCGCCGACGCGCCCGGGAGCGACGAGCCCGGCGCCGGCAGGTCGTGCGGCGGGTATCCCTCGCCCTCCTCCTCGCGGTCGCGCTCGCCGGAGGTGCGGTCACCGCCGGTGCGGTGCTGCGCGACGACCCCGGCCCCCGGCGCGCCGAAGCCTCACCGACGGCGTCGACCACCTCGCCCACCACGACGGCGCCGCCTGCGACCGCGGTGCCGCCCACGACCGCGGTGCCGCCGCCACCCACCGAGCCGCCCCGCGACCCCCGCCGGGGGAACGGGCAGCCGGTCACCTTCGCCTTCGGCGGCGACGTCCATTTCGAGGGCGGGCTCCGGGGCAAGCTCGCCGGCGACCCCGCCGGGATCTTCGCCGCGGTCGCGCCCGTCCTCACGCTCGCGGACGTGGCCGTCGTCAACCTCGAGAGCGCGATCACGGAGCGGGGCGAGCCCCACGACAAGCCCTACACCTTCCGATCCCCGCCGGCCGGGCTGCTCGCGTTGGGCGCCGCCGGGGTCGACGTCGTGTCGCTGGCGAACAATCACGGGCTCGACTACGGCCAGGTCGGGCTCCTCGACACGCTCGAGGCCAAGGCCGCCACCCCGGCTCCCGTCGTGATCGGCGTCGGCGGCAACGCGGGTGAGGCCTACGCCCCGCACCGCGTCGACGTCCGGGGCCAGCGGGTCGCGGTGTTCACGGCGACGCAGGTGCTCGACGGCGACGTGGTCGACTCCTGGCCCGCGACCGACTCCCGCGGCGGCCTGGCGTCGGCCAAGGGCTCCGGCGTCGATCGCCTCGTTGCCGGCGTGTCGTCCGCCCGCCTCGACTCCGACACGGTGGTCGTCTTCCTCCACTGGGGGATCGAGAAGGAAGCCTGCCCCAGCGCCGACCAGCGCCTCCTGGCGCAGCTCCTCGTGGAGGCCGGGGCCGACATCGTCGTCGGCGGGCACGCCCACCGCCAGCAGGGCGCGGGTCGGCTCGGGACCGCCTTCGTCGCCTACGGGCTCGGGAACTTCGCCTTCTACAACGAGGAGGGCCCGGCCGGTGTGACGGGCGTGCTCCTCGTCACTGCGACCGGGCGCGACACCGACTCGTACACCTGGGTGCCGGGCGAGATCGAGGGCGGCGTTCCCGAGCCGCTGCCGGAGGGG
>DASUUL010000110.1:0-4386 GCA_036374115.1 Acidimicrobiia bacterium
CGGGGTGAACGGGCTCCGCAGGAGTGGGAGGCCGAGATCAGCGGGCGTCTCCGCCGCCTGCCCGAGGTCCGGGCAGCCCTGGAGCGGATGTGGCCGGTGCTCAGCGGTCCCGAGCTCGTGCACGACCTCTTCAGCTTCGAGGCGCTGATCCGATCGGCGGCCGAGGGCGTGCTCAGCCGCGCCGAGCAGCGTGGGCTCCACCGCCCGCGGGCCGCGAGCGTGCGTGACGTCGCCTGGACCGAAGCCGACGTCGCACTCGTCGACGAGGCCGACGCTCTCCTGGGCCCGGTCGAAGCCGCCCGCCCGCGCCGGGCCCGGCGCCGGCGGCGCAGCGCCGAGGAGAGCGAGCAGCTCGCCACCGCGGGTCGCATGGTCGACGAGCTCGGCCTCGGCGGCTACACGACGGCCGCCGAGGTCGCCCGCCGGTACGCCGGTGCGCCCACGGTTCCCGACGGCGACGAGACCGGCGACGTCCGCACGTTCGGGCACGTGCTCGTCGACGAGGCTCAGGACCTCACTGCGATGCAATGGCGGATGCTCAGCCGCCGCTGCCCGTCGGGCTCGATGACGCTCGTCGGCGACGCCGGCCAGGCCAGTCGACCGGGCGCCCTCGGCGACTGGGACGCGGTCGTGGCCAGCCTGCCCGGCCACCAGCCCGCTCGCAGGGTGACCCTGAGCGTCAACTACCGCACGCCCGCCGAGATCATGGCCGTCGCCAACCGGGTCCTTGCGGCCGCGGCGGCATCCGTCGAGCCGGTGCGCTCAGTGCGCACGGTCGGACGCCGGCCGACCTTCACGCGGGTCGCGACCGGACAGCTCGTCGACGGCGCCGCCGCGGCCGCCCGGCGCGCCCACGGCGAAGGCGGGACCGTCGTGGTGATCGCCCCACCCGACCTGCACGCCGCGCTCGTCCACGACCTCGCCGATCTGGATGCGGTAGCAGACTCCGCCGATGCCCTCGACGCGCCGGTGGCAGTGCTCACGCCGCTGGAAGCGAAGGGACTCGAGTTCGATCACGTCGTGCTGGTGGAGCCGGCGCGGCTGGTGACACCCGATCCCGCCGGGTTGCGCCTGCTCTACGTGACGCTCTCGCGAGCTACCCGGACCCTCTCGATCGTGCACGCGGCCCCGCTGCCCGAGGCCCTGCAAGCCGGGCCCGACGAAGGTCACCACGACGAGGAAAGGACCCTCTCCCGATGACCGCGACCGATCACGACCTCGCCGCCGCCGATGTCGCGTGGGATCTCGACCCGCTCGTCGACGGGGAGGGCGCCGCCGGTGTCGATGCCCTCCTCGACGACGCCGAGCACCGTGCCGAAGAGATCGCCCGTCACCGGGGCAGGGTCGCCGCGCTCGACGCCGCCGGTCTCGAAGCGCTGATGCGCGAGCTCGCGGAGGTCCAGGAGCTCGTCGGGCGGGCGGGCTCCTACGCCGGTCTGCGCTTCGCGGTCGACACGACCGATCCCGAGCGCGGTGCCCTCCTCCAGCACGTCGAGGAGCGGGCCACGGCCATCACCACCCAGCTCCTCTTCTTCGAGCTGGAATGGGCCGAGGTACCCGACGACCGCGTCGCGCTCCTGCTCGCCGGCGACCGGCTCGACTTCTGCCGGCACCACCTCGAGTCGATCCGCCGTTACCGGCCCCATCTCCTCTCGGAGCCCGAGGAACGGCTGATGGCCGAGAAGGCCGTGACGGGTCGCAGCGCCTGGAGCCGGCTGTTCAGCGAGCTCACGTCGGCGATCACGGTCGACCTCGACGGCGCCGGCGTGAGCCTGGAGGAAGCACTGTCACGGCTGGCGTCGCCCGACCGCGACCAGCGCCGCCGGGCTGCGGAGGCGGTTACCGCCGGTCTCGGCCCGGGAATCCGAACCCGGGCGTTCGTCTTCAACACGTTGCTCGCCGACAAGTCGATCGACGACCGCCTCCGGCATTATCCGAACTGGCTCGCCAGCCGGAACCTCGACAACGAGGCCAGCGACGAGTCGGTGGCCGCGCTGGTTGCCGCCGTCGAGCGCCGCTACGACATCCCGCAGCGGTGGTACGCCCTCAAGGCTCGCCTGCTCGGCGTCGAGCGGATCGCCGACTACGACCGCATGGCGTCGGTGGCCGACCGGGATGCCGAGATCGGCTGGGGCGACGCCCACACCCTCGTGCTCGACGCCTACTCGTCGTTCTCACCCGAGCTGGCAGCGGTGGCGAGCCGGTTCTTCGAGGAGCGTTGGATCGACGCGCCCGTGCGTCCCGGGAAGCGCCCCGGTGCGTTCTGCGCGTACACGGTGCCGTCCCACCACCCGTACCTGCTGTTGAACTGGACGGCGCGCCGGCGTGACGTGCTGACGCTGGCTCATGAGCTCGGCCACGGCCTGCACGCTTACCTGGCGCGCGAGCAGGGTGTGTTCCACCAGACGACACCGCTGACGCTCGCCGAGACCGCGTCCGTCTTCGGCGAGACGGTGACCTTCGGTCGCCTCCTCGACGCCACCACCGACCCCGGCGATCGGCTCGCGCTCGTCGCCGAGAGCCTCGAGGGCCAGATCGCGACAGTGTTCCGCCAGACGGCCATGAACCGCTTCGAAGACCGCGTGCACACCGAGCGACGGGAACGGGGCGAGCTCAGCGTCGATCGCTTCGGCGAGCTCTGGATCGAGACCCAGAACGCCATGCTCGGTGACGCCGTCGAGCTCACCGACGGCTACGCGACCTGGTGGTCGTACATCCCCCACTTCATCGGAACGCCGGGCTATGTGTACGCGTATGCGTACGGGCAGTTGCTGGCGCTGTCGGTGTACCGGGAGTACGAGCAGCGGGGCGCCGAGTTCGTCCCCAGCTACCTGGAGCTCCTCGCCCGCGGCGGCTCGCAATCGCCCGAGGAGCTCGGGCGCATCGTGGGCGTCGACCTGACCGATCCCGGCTTCTGGGACGGTGGCCTCGAGATCGTCCGGCAGCAGCTGGAGGCCGCGGAAACCGCGGCCGTTGCCGCCGGCCGCTAGCGCTGCGCCAGGAGCGCGTCGGCGGCGAGCTCCATGTGGCCCAGACGCTGGTAGAGCTCCCTGAGCACGTAGAGCACGTCTGCGCGCCGAGCGGCCGCTCGTTGACCTTCTCGTCGCCGAGGCTCTCGGCCACGCCCAGCATCTCGGCGAACGCATGGCGGACATAGAGCTCGGCGGTGTCGGTTCGCAGCTCCATCGCCGGCTCAGCCGTCCCAGCGGGCGATCTCGCGCTCGAGCTGCGCCAGGCCCATGTTCCCGAGCTCGAGGGCGTAGCGGTGGAACGCCTTGAGGTCGAAGCGGTCGCCCAGGCGGCGGCGGGCGGCGTCGCGTGCCCCCAGCCAGACGCGCTCGCCGACCTTGTAGCTGATGGCCTGGCCCGGCCAGCCGAGGTAGCGGTCGACTTCGCTGGCCATGAAGTCGGCGGGCATCTTCGACTGCTCGATCGCGAACGGGAGCGCGAGCTCGGGCGTCCACGTCTCGCCGCCGTGGTACGGCTCGTCGGCGGGGATCGGGAGCTCGAGGTGGACCCCGATGTCGATCACCACCCGCATCGCCCGCATCGCCTGGGCAGCGAGCATGCCGAGCTCGTCGCCGGGATCGTCGAGATAGCCGAGCTCGCCCATGAGCCGCTCGGCGTACAGCGCCCAGCCCTCGCCGTGCCCGGAGCTCCACGCGAGGGCCCGCTGGAAGCGCGTCAGCTCGTCCGCCAGATAGAGCACCTGCGCGACCTGCAGGTGATGGCCGGGGACTCCCTCGTGGTAGCAGATCGACACTTCCTTCCAGAGCGGGAAGCGCGTCTTGCCCAGCGTCGGGTACCAGGTGCGACCGGGACGGCTGAAGTCCTCCGACGGTGGCGTGTAGTACATCGCCGCCGCGCCTCCCGGCGGCGCGATCATCGCCTCCACGTGCTTGACCGGCTCGGGGATGTCGAAGTGGGTCCCGTCGAGCTCGGCGACGGTGCGGTCCATCAGATCCTGGAGCCACGCCCGGAGCGCGTCCTCACCCTCGATGGCGCGCTCGGGCGCGGTGTCGAGATGCTCGATGACGGCGTCGACGGCCTCGCCGGGGAGGATGCGCTCCGCCACCTCTCCCATCGCGTGGTTGATGCGGTGGAGCTCCTCCCAGCCCCACGCGTACGTCTCGGCGAGGTCGAGCTCCATCCCGGTGAACGCGCGGGCGCGCATCGCGTAGCGGTCGGCGCCGACGGCGTCGCGCTCGGTCGCCCGCGGCGCGTACTCCTCGACGAGGAAGCGGGCGATGGACGCGTACGCCTCGGTGGCACGCCGGGCGCGATCTTCGAGCATGCGACGCAGCGCGGGTTCGTGCACGTCACTGGCGTCGAACGCCTCCACCAGCGAGAGGAAGAACGGCGGTTCCTCCGTCCGGCCGCCCCAGG
>DASUUL010000111.1:0-7429 GCA_036374115.1 Acidimicrobiia bacterium
GCTCCTCGAAGATGGCGTCGTCGAAGGTCTTCGAGCACAGCAGCCCGATGTTGAGCGAGAGACGGCGGGCGGTCTTCCCGGTGCGGCGCTGCTTCATCACCGGCGGCACCGAGCTCTGGCAGCTCATCCCCACGAGCGCGATGCGCTCGGCGCCGCCTTCGATGGCGTCGTTGTAGGCGAGGGTGTTCGCCGAGTACGTGTAGCGGCTCCCGGCGGAGGCGATGATGTCGTCCTTGGTGCGGGCGACGCCCGGTACCGCCTTCCACGTGGAGCCGTCACCCTCGAGGTACGAGACGAGGGCGGCGTCGATGACGTCCTTCTCGAGGGCGTACAGGAGGATGGCCGACACCAAGCCGCCGTCCTGGCCCACCTCGGCCAGCACGGGGTCGGTGGCCCGAGCGAGCACGATGTCCTTGAAGATGCCCGAGACCTCGTCGGGTCGGCGGGCCCGCTCGAACATGAACTCGTCGATCTCGGGCTCCCATGCCCGGAAGCGTGGACAGGCGCGGGTGCAGCTGGTGCACCCTTTCTGGCCGTGCGAGCAGTCGTCGGGCCCGAAGCCCTCCTCGGTCTGGAACGGCCGGTACACCCCGTTCTCGTCGTCGTAGCCGAGCACGTCGTGGGGGCACACGATCACGCACCCGGCGCAGCCCGTGCAGAGACCCGACGTGACGACTTCCTCGTAGAGGTGCTTCCACTGCAGCTTCTCGGGCGGCATGGCTCTCCCTGCTGGCGACGATCACGAGTCTCGCACCGCCCGGCGGTGGGGGCGAAACCAACGGCGGGAGCGTAGATTCCGGACCCGTGACCCCCGAGGACATGCGGGCGCTCGTGCGCCGTCACGTCGAGGACGGGTTCAACCGCGGCGACTGGACCATCTGCGAGACGACGCTGGCCGATGACTACACCGCGTTCTACGGTGCCGCCGGGAACGCCAACGTCGGCCGGGGCGAGTACGTGCGTGTGTGCAAGTTCTTACGCAAGTCGTTCCCGGATGTGAACATCACGATCGAAGACCTGGTCGTCGAGGGCCCCAAGATCGTGATGCGCTACACGGAGCGGGGCACGCTCATGGGCCGCGCGTTCCTCGGCGTCGAGCCCGCCGGCCAGCGCTATGCCAAGCCGGGCACGACCGTGTACGAGGTGATCGGCGGGCGCCTGGCGCGCTCGTGGGGTGTGGAGGACACGCTCGGGTGGTTCCGTCAGCTGGGTGCGGTGCCGGAGCTCGGCTGACGATCGGGCTCGCGGCCGCGGATGCCGTACATCAGCATGATGGCGGTGGCGAACAGGTCGTCGGGCACCCCCTCGGGGTCGAGGAGCTTCTCGATCGAGAGACCGATGCCGAGAGCATTCAGGACGATCGCCATCTGCCTCGGCGGCAGCGGCAGCTCGATCCCGAAGTCGGGGGCGCTCGCTTCCATGACGTCGGCGATCTCGCGCAGGCTCTCGCGATGTCGGTCGATCTGACGGTCGCGGAACTCGGGATTGCGGCCCGAATACGCGGTGAGCTCGAGCGCGAGGAGCAGGAGCGGGAGCTCCTCCTGGGTCGAGGCCATGAACTGCGCTCCCGCCCGGCGCGCCTCCTCGTCGACCGTGCGGCTCGCGTCGACGTCGGCAGTGATGTCGTGGATGCGTTCCCGGCCGGCCTCGTCGAGCACCGCCAGGACCAGGTCCTCCTTGCTGGCGAAGTTGGAGTAGATGGCGCCCTTCGTGAGCCCGGCCTCCTCGGCGATCTCGTCGAGTGACGCTGCCGCCAGCCCCCGCCGGGCGAAGACCGCCGCGGCCGCCTCCATGAGCCGAGCGCGCGTCTGCGCCTTCTTCTCCTCCCGGGTCAGGCGGTCGGCCACCCGCACAGTCTGCGTGATCACCCCGCGCGCCGCAGGCCGATCGGCGGGCGGGGCCGCCGCCGGGGCGGGCGCCCGCCGCCGGGCCGGCGCAACCGGGCGAGGCGGTCCTCCCATCCCAACCGGCTCTGTAGCCACGCCACGGCCTCCGCGCGCGCCCGGGCGCTGTCGTCGTCCTGCGGATGCGTCCCCATGCGGCGACCTCCGATACCGAGCAGTATGAGATACTGAGAAGTATTAGATACTGTTCGGTATCGTAAGTCAAGCCGGTTCGGGGAGGCGCAGGCGCTTGAGCAGGACCGCGTTGGTGGCGACCATGAAGCTCGAGCCCGACATGGTCAGCGCGGCGATCTCGGGCCGGAGGACCAGGCCGAAGGACGGCTCGAACACCCCGGCGGCGATCGGCAGGGCGATGGCGTTGTACCCGATCGCCCATCCGAGGTTCTGGCGCATCTTGCGGAGGGTCCCCCTGCCGATCGCGAGCGCGGTCGGCACGTCGAGGGGGTCGGAACGCATGAGCACGACGTCGGCGGCGGCGATCGCGACATCGGTGCCGGCGCCGATGGCGATCCCGAGGTCGGCGCGCGCCAGCGCGGGGGCGTCGTTGATGCCGTCGCCGACCATCGCCACCTTGCGTCCGCCGGCCTGCAGCTCGGCCACCTGGTCGGACTTGTCGGCCGGCAGCACCTCGGCGATGACCCGGTCGATGCCCAGCTCACCTGCGATGCGGCGGGCGGTGGCCTCGTTGTCGCCGGTGAGCATCACGACCTCGACGCCGGACTCGTGCAACGCCGTGACCGCGGCCGCGGCGGAGTCGCGCGGCGAGTCCGCGATCCCGATTACCGCGGCGGCGCGCCCGTCGACCGCCGCCAGCACCGCCGTCCGTCCGCTGCCTGCCAGCTCCTCGCGCCGCGCGTCGAGCGATCCGAGCTCCACGCCCTCGCGCTGCATGAGACGCAGGTTGCCCACGGCCACGCGGCGACCGTCGACGGTCGCGATCGCGCCGTGACCCGGAACGTTCTCGAACGTCGTTGCCGCAGCGCGCGCGACGCCGGTGCCGTCGGCGCGGGCGACGATCGCCTCCGCCAGCGGGTGCTCCGACTCGCGCTCCACCGCCGCCACCACCCGGAGCAGCTCGACCTCGTCGACACCGTCGACGATCACGTCGGTGACCTCGGGCTCGCCCTTGGTGAGGGTGCCGGTCTTGTCCATCACCACGACGTCGATGCGGGCGGAGACCTCCACCGCGGCGGCGTTCTTGAACAGCACGCCGCGGCGCGCGCCCAGGCCCGTGCCCACCATGATCGCTGTCGGCGTGGCGAGACCGAGCGCGTCGGGACATGTGATCACCACGACCGTGATCGCGAACAGGAGCGCGTCGGTGGCGGGCCGGTCGCTGAAGAGCATCCACGCCGCGAACGTCGCGCCACCCCCGACGAGGGCGACGAGCACGAGCCAGAATGCGGCCCGGTCGGCCAGCCGCTGCCCCGGGGCCTTGGAGTTCTGCGCCTCCTGGACGAGCTCGATGATCTGGGCGAGCGCGGTGTCGGCGCCGACCTTCGTCGCCCGCACGCGCAGGGTGCCGTTCTTGTTGATCGTGGCGCCGATCACTTCGGTGCCGGGTTCCTTGTGCACCGGGAGGCTCTCGCCCGTGACCATCGACTCGTCGACTTCGCTGTCTCCTCCGTCGACGACGCCGTCGACGGGCACCTTGGCGCCCGGGCGGACGAGGAGCAGGTCGCCGACGACCACATCGGCCGTCGGGACCTCCACCGCCTCGCCGTCACGCATCACGACGGCCTTGGGCGGGGCCAGGTCGAGGAGGGCGCGGATGGCGTCGTTGGCGCCGCCTCGGGCCCGCATCTCGAACCAGTGGCCGAGGAGCACGAAGGCGGCGAGCACGGTCGCGGCCTCGTAGAAGACCTCCCCACCGCCGGTGAGCGTGACGCCCACCGAGTAGATCCACCCGGCGGCGATGGCAACCGCGACGAGCACCATCATGTCGAGCGTCCGCGCCCGGAGGGCGCGGTAGGCGCCGACGAAGAAGATCTGCGCCGAGTACAGGACCACGGGCAAGCTGAGGAGCAGCGACCAGACGTCGTCGCGCAGCCCGAAGGGCGCAGCGATGTCGAAGTCGAGGACGTCGCGCCCGATCGGCGACCACAGCAGGATCGGGATCGAGAACAGCGCCGCCACCAGGAAGCGATTGCGCATGTCGGCGGCCATGGCGTCCATCGACATGCCGGCGTGGTGCTCGTGCGCGGCGGCGCGTTCGGAGTCGGCCGCGGCGCCGGCCTCGACCAGAGGGTCGCAGATGTGGCCGGGCACCGACTGGCCGTCGCAGTGCAGCCCGCACTCCTCGACCCATCGGCGGAGCTCGTCCACGTCGGTCGTCGCGGGGTCGAAGGTCACCGTCGCGCTCTGTGCCACGGGGTTCGCCTCGACGTCGACGACCCCCGGCCTCCGGCCGAGGACGGCCTCGACCCGCCGGGCCTCGGTGGCCCAGTTGAGGCCGCGCGTGTCGAGCACGGTGGTGACCGGGTCGCGCGGCACCGCCGGTCAGGCCTTCAGGAGACGCTCGACGGCCTGCACGGCCTCGGTGACCTTGGCGTCGCCCTCCTCCCGGCTCGACTCGGCCGCCTCCCGCACGCAGTGGCGGAGGTGCTCGTCGAGCAGGCCCATGCCGACGCCCTGGAGGGCCTTGGTGACCGACACGATCTGGGTGAGAACGTCGACGCAGTACTCGTCCTCGTCGATCATCCGCTGGAGGCCCCGCACCTGGCCCTCGATCCGCCGCAGGCGATTGCGGTACTCGTGCTTCTTCATCTCGTAGCCCCGCATCGCGCTCCTCCCGGCCGGCGTGGTGCCGTTGACGGATAGGGTAGAGGGGTATACTATCGAAGTCAAGCGAGCGCCGTGCCGGAGAGGGAACCGCATGCCTTCGAGCCACACCGCCGAGCGGGACCGGGTCGACCTGCCCGTCCAGGGCATGTCCTGCGCATCGTGCGCCGCCCGCATCGAGAAGGGTCTGGCGGCGCTGCCCGGCGTCGACGAGGCCCACGTGAACTTCGGGACCCACCGCGCCACGGTCGCCTTCGATGCGGCCACCACCGACACCGAGACGCTCACGCGGACCATCGAGAGCCTCGGCTACACGGTTCCGGGCGCCGCCGCCGGCGAGCGCGACCCGGAGGCGGAAGAGCTCCGGAGCCTGCGGCCCCGCGTCGTGCTCGCGGCCGCGCTGTCGGTCCCGCTGGTCCTGATCTCGATGGTGCCGGCGCTCGAGTTCGACAACTGGCAGTGGGTCGCCCTCGTCCTCGCCACCCCCGTGGTCCTGTGGGCCGGCGCCCCGTTCCATCGGGCGGCGATCGCCAACCTCCGGCACGGGTCCACGACCATGGACACCCTGATCTCGTTGGGGACCGTCTCGGCGTACGCCTGGTCGGTCGTCGCCCTCGTGTTCCTCGGAGCCGCCGACGAGGCGTCGATGGGGCTGCGGCTCTTCGGCGGCTCGGGCGACGCCAGCGTGTATTTCGAGACCGCGGCGGTGATCACCACGCTGCTGCTCCTCGGCCGCTACTTCGAAGCCCGGGCGCGGCGCCGATCGAGCCGGGCGTTGCGCGCCCTGCTCGAGATGGGCGCCAAGACCGCCCGGCTCGAGAACGGCGACGAGATCCCCGCTGCCAGCCTCGAGGTCGGCGACCGCTTCGTGGTGCGCCCGGGCGAGAAGATCGCCACCGACGGGCGGGTCGTCGACGGGTCGTCGGCGGTCGACATGTCGATGCTCACCGGCGAGCCGGTGCCGGTCGAGGTCACGCCCGGTGCGGAGGTGTTCGGCGCGACCGTGAACACGTCGGGTCGCCTGGTGGTCGAGGCCACCCAGGTGGGCAGCGACACCGCCCTGGCCCAGATCGCCCGGCTGGTCGAGCAGGCGCAGGGCTCGAAGGCGCCCGTGCAGCGGTTGGCCGACCGGATCTCGGGCGTGTTCGTTCCCGCCGTGCTCGTGGTCGCGGCCCTCACCCTGGTGGCGTGGCTGTTGCTCGGCTACCCCGCCGGCGACGCCTTCACCGCCACGGTGTCGGTGCTGATCATCGCGTGCCCGTGCGCGCTCGGCCTGGCGACGCCCACCGCGATCATGGTCGGCACCGGCCGCGGCGCCCAGCTCGGGATCGTCATCAAGGGTGGCGAGGTGCTGGAGGCGACGCGCACGGTCGACGCCGCCGTGCTCGACAAGACCGGCACCATCACCGAGGGGAAGATGCGCCTCGTCGACGTGCTCGTGTCGCCGCGGATCGACGAGCGCGAGCTCCTCACGCGGGCCGGTTCGGCCGAGGATGCATCGGAGCACCCGATCGCCCGGGCGATCGCCGCGGGGGCGCGTGAACGCGGCGCCGAAGTGCTGGCCGTCGCCGACTTCGTCAACGAGGCCGGCGTGGGCGTGCGGGCGCGGGTGGGCGGGGTCGCCGTGGCCGTCGGTCGCCGCGAGCTCGTGGGCGAGGTGCCACCCGAGCTCGAGCGGCGGGCGGCCGCCGCCGAGTCGGAGGGGCTCACGGTCGTCTTCGCGGGTTGGGATGGCCGCGCGCGCGGCGCGCTCGTGGTGTCCGACACGGTCAAGCCGACGTCACGAGCCGCGCTGGCGTCGCTCCACGACCTCGGGCTGGAGACCGTGATGGTCACCGGTGACCAGGAGGCGACCGCCCGCCGCGTGGCCGCCGACGTGGGAATCGACGACGTCGTGGCGGGTGTGCTCCCCGAGGAGAAGGTCGACGTCGTGCGCGAGCTCCAGGCGGACGGCCGCCGGGTGGCGGTGGTGGGTGACGGCGTGAACGACGCGCCCGCTCTCGCTCAGGCCGACCTCGGGATCGCCATCGGCACCGGCACCGACGTGGCCATCGAGGCCAGCGACCTCACGCTCGTGTCCGGCGACCTGCGGGCCGCCGCCGACGCGGTCGCGCTGTCGCGGCGCACCCTGGCGACGATCAAGGGGAACCTGTTCTGGGCCTTCGCCTACAACGTCGCCGCCGTGCCGCTGGCGGCGTTCGGGCTTCTCAGCCCGGTCATCGCGGCGGCGGCGATGGGCTTCTCGAGCGTGTTCGTGGTGACGAACTCGCTGCGCCTGCGCCGCTTCCGCTCCCGCCGCTGACGCCGACGAGGGCTGTTTTGGCGTCGCTGCGCCGCCTATTTTCCGGAGCAGCGACGCCAGAACCGCCCTTCACGCGCGATCGGCGAGCCAGCGGCCCAGGAGCTCGGCCTCGGCGGCGGCGTGCTCGCCGAGGCCCGAGACGATCGCGCGCTCCACGCGACCACCCACCAGCGGCATCCGGACCTTCACCGTGCCGGTGACGAGCATCCGCGACGAGTCACCCGTGCCGTCGGGGTGGATCTGCATCGCGTAGGTGGCGGCGAGGCGGTCGGCGTAGTTGTCGGGGACGATGCGGTGGTCGCTGGTGCGCGCGGCGAGGTCGTGCTCGGCCTCGTCGACCCAGGTGAGGCGGTCGGGGTCGACGACACGGGTGACCGCCGAGGAGAGGTCGCCGGTGAAGCGGTACCGGATCCGCTGGTGCACGCGCTCGCCGTCTCGCTGC
>DASUUL010000112.1:0-2666 GCA_036374115.1 Acidimicrobiia bacterium
CGCCGCCTGATCGGATTACCAGGGGGATCCTTGGATCGAGTCACCCGGCGGTGGGCGGTCGGGCTCGTCACCGCGCTCACGATCCTCGCCGCCGCCTGCAACGGCAACGGCAACGCCGGCGACGACGCGCGTCGGGCGACACCGGCGACCGATGCCCCGGCACAGACCCCCGCGATGCCGGCGATCGAGGGGCCGATCACCGGACCGGGGGCCACGTATGTCGATCCCCTGGAGCAGAGCTTTCCCGAGGGCGCCAGCGCAGCGGCGAACGGGTACGTCTTCGACGAGTACTTCGCCTCGGGCACCGCCGCGGGCGAGCCCTACCGCGTGCGGGTCGAGGTCGTCCGGCCCGGCGACCCCGCCGCGGAGCCGTTCAGCGGCCACGCCATCGTCGAGGCGATCCACCCGCAGGGCATCCCGTTCGTGTGGAACTTCACCCGCGACTACCTCATGCCGCGCGGCCACGCCGCCGTGAGCATCAGTGTCTTCCCCAACACCGTCGAGACTCTGAAGGGGGCGAACGGGCAGCGTTACGCCGACCTGCGGGTGGCGGCCGACTCAGCCAACGACAACAGCGAGATTGCGTTCGACCATGCGTCGGACATCTACGCCCAGGTGGGGTTGTGGCTGAAGAGCGAGCAGTCGCCGCTGCCGGGTCTGGAATGGCTGCACATGACCGGCCACTCGATGTCGGTCGGCCCCGTATGGCAGTACATGGACACCCACCACGCCGAGTACCGCTTGGAGAACGGCGATCCGATCTACGACGGGTTCTTTCCGGAGACCACCCGCACCGCGAGCCGGATGGGCCCGTTCCGCGAGGTCGACGTACCGACCCTGCTCGTCAACTCCGAGCTGGAGGTCGAGGTGGTGCTCGTCGAGGAAGGGATCGACTACCGACGGCCGGATAGCGACGAGCCCGGCGAGCAGTTCCGCCTGTACGAGGTGGCCGGCATGCCCCACAACCCGTCGTGGATGCATCCCCTCCTCCTCGAAGACCTCGATCTCGGGTCGAGAGCGATGACGGTCTGCGCGAACCCGCTGAACACCTTTCCGTACAACCCGACGGTCAGCATGGCGCTGGACCACCTCATCGGCTGGGTAGAGGACGACGAGACGCCGCCGCGCGCCGAGCGAATCGAGCTGACCGGCGAGCCCGGCGACGCCGACGTTGCGATCGCGCGGGACGAGCACGGCAACGCCCGGGGCGGGGTGCGCAGCACCACCCTCGACGTTCCCGTTGCCACCCACCAGGCGCTCAACGAACCGGTCAACGAAGACGAAGATCTGACACCAGGGAGCTGCCTCGTGTACGGCAGCCAGGTCGACTTCTCTCCCGAGAAGCTGAAGTCGCAGTACGGAGACAAGGAGGATTACGTCGACCGGGTGACCGAGGGCCTCGAAGAGCTGGTGGCCGAGGGCTGGTTTCTGGAGCAGTTCGCCGACGAGCTGCGGGGCCAGGCCGACAACTTCGACGGATTCGACCAGTAGACCGGGCGCGAGGAACGCGGCATGGAACCTGGCCCCACCCCCGAGGACGAGCCTCGCCGCGTCGCGGTGATCCCGGGCGACGACGCGTCGCCGGAGGCTGTCCACGCCGCCCTCGACGTGCTGCGTGCCCTCGACCCGCCGGTCGAGTGGGTCGTGCTCCCCGACGGCGAGGAGCTCGCACGCGAGCACAGCCGGGCCGAGAGCGAGGAGCTGATCCGGTCCACGGTCGACGCCTGCGACACCGTGCTCTTCGGTGCCACCAGCGGCAAGACCGGCGGGCTCGCTTACCTGCGGTGGGGGAAGGGCGCGTACGCCAACGTGCGGCCGGTCAAGTGGCGCCCGGGGCTGCCGTCGCCGCTCCGGGAGCCCGAGCGCATCGACTACGTGATCGTCCGCGAGAACCTCGAGGACCTGTACTGCGGCCTCGAGGGCGACCTGAGCACGCTGCTCGCCTCGGGCCTCGACACCCGCCCGTGGGGCGGGCTGCTCGACGTGCGCTACGGCCCCGCCACCGCGTCCGAGGGCCGGTACGCGGTGAAGGTCGTCACCCGCGACAACACCGAGCGCGCCGCCCACTTCGCCTGCCGCCTGGCGACGGAGCGCAAGGCCGCCGGTCATCCCGGCCGGGTGACGGTGGCGGTGAAGTGGAACGTGCTGCCCCGCAGCGACGGCTTCTTCCGCGAGGTCGCGGCCGGCGTCGTCGCCCAGTACCCGGAGCTCGAGTTCGAGGACTACCTCGCCGACGACTTCGCCCGCCGCGTGGTCATGAGCCCGCACGACCTCGACGTGGTGCTGCTGCCCAACCTCTACGGCGACATCCTCTCCGACGAGGGCGCCGGCACCGTCGGCGGGCTCGGCGTCACGCCGAGCGGGTGCTACGGCGACGACCTCGCCTACTTCGAGCCGGTGCACGGCACCGCTCCCGACATCGCCGGGCGCAACCAGATCAACCCGACCGCCACCCTGCTCTCGGCGGCGATGCTGCTGGCGTGGCTGGGCCTCGATGACGAGGCCGGCCGGCTGGAAGCGGCCGTCGACGCCGCCATCGCCGCCGGCGACCGCCTGACCCCCGACGTCGGCGGCAGCGCGTCCACCCCCGAGTTCGCGAGCTCGGTGCGCGAGCGGCTGTGACCGAGGAGGGGCCGCGCGAGCGGCCGCGTCAGCCGGTGACGGCC
>DASUUL010000113.1:0-2108 GCA_036374115.1 Acidimicrobiia bacterium
CGGCCTCGTCGAGGCGCGTCTGAAGGTCGCGGCGGCGCGCCCGGAGGGCGTCGACGGCCTGCTCGAGGCGGTCACGCGCCTCCGCCTGGGCCAGATCGGCCTGGACCCGCAGCTCGTCGAGCTGGGTCTGCAGCTTGTCGAGCGCGTCCTTCGCCTTCTCGCGGTACTCGTCCTGGATCGCCATCTCGGCCCCTTCCCCGTTCGTGGGCTCCCCGCTAGCTTCCCCCGTAGCCCGGCGAGGGTACCGTCGCCGGCCGGCTGCGAGCAGGGGGTCCAGCATGGCGGTCACCGAATCGACCGAGGTCGAGCTGCAGTTCGTCGACGCCGACGGTCACGTGCTCGAGCATCCCGAGAAGATGCTGGAGTACGCCCCCGACGAGTACCGCGACCGGATCTGGCACGTCGAGACCGACGACGACGGCCGGGAGTGGGTCGTGTGGGACGGCAGCCGCGACCCTGCCGCCGTGTTCGCGTACGCCGGCACCGGCGGCATGAGCCCCGAGGACCAGGCGCGGGCGGTGGCGGGCGAGCTCCGCTACACGGAGATCCGCCCCGGCGCGTTCGAGCCCGAACCCCGCCTCGCCGACCTCGACACCGAGGGAATCGGTCAGACCGTCCTCTATCCCACGATGTTGCTCGGCGTCGCGGGCATGCAGGACCTCGACCTCGCCGTCGCGCAGTGCCGCGCCTACAACGACTGGCTCTCCGACTTCTGCAGCGCGGCGCCGGACCGGCTCTTCGGCATCGCGATCATCCCCCAGCAGGACGTCGACGCGGCGGCAGCCGAGCTCCGGCGGGCCGCCGAGAAGCCCAACCTCGTCGGCACGTTCATCCGGCCCAACCCCGTGATCGAGTGGAAGCACTTCCACGACCCCGTGTACGAGCCACTGTGGCGGGCGGCGTCCGACACCGGCTGGCCCGTCGGTCTGCACCCGTTCCTCGCCGGTGACGTGCCGGGTGCCGTGACCGGCCTGCACCTCAACGACGTGACATCACCGAGCAGCCTCGCCGCCACCAACCGGATGAACCTGCGCAACATCTTCTACACGCAGGCGATCGGCAACCCCGTCGACATGATGACGAGCCTCGCGTTCCTCCTCGCCGGCGGCGTGTGCGAGCGCTTCCCCGACCTGCGCATCATCGTGCTCGAGACCAACGGCGGGTGGATCACGCCGTGGATGGAGCGACTCGACCACCACTGGAAGACGTTCGGCTTCGACGTCCCCGACTGCAAGCGCGCCCCGTCGGAGTACTTCCGAGACCAGTGCTACATCAGCTTCGACGCCGACGAGGAGACGCTGGCGCTCGCGGCCGAATCGCCCTACGTCGGTGACGGCCGCATCATCTGGGCGTCCGACTATCCCCACCCCGACGCCAAGTTCCCGGGAACGGTCGGCGAGCTGGTCGACAACATCGCCGGCCTCGACGCCGAGGCGCAGCGCAACATCGCCTGGCGCAACGCCCAACGCCTCTACGGCCTGCCCGCGTTGCGCTGAACCCCGGACTCGAGGCCCACGCGTCCGGAAACCGGACTCGACGGCCTCGAGTCTCGGCGTCACTCGCCGGATCGTCGGCGGCGGGCGAGTGCCTGCTCCTCGGCGCGGCGCGTCCACGGCGCGAGGGGCAACCCGATCAGGAGCCCGGCGATCACCAGCGTCCAGATCGAGATCCCCAGCAGCAGGCCGACGAAGGCCACGACGAGGAACACCACCGCGCTGTCGACCAGCCAGTGGACGACGAGCGGGCGGGGGGGCCGCGGCGGGAGCGGCGGGGCCGGCTCGGGATCGGGCTCAGGCAGTGGGGGAGAGCTCCGAGATCGTGACGCCCGGCTTGGCCTCGACCCGCCGCCCCTTCGCGACCGGCTCGGTGTCGACCCCGGCCGCTTCGGCCCGCAGTGCGCCGACGGTGCATTGCTCACGAGGCCGGCGCCCGAACGGGTCGTAGCGGAAGAACCGCATGGCGTTCTCGTGCGTCATCGCGTCGATCTCGGCGTCGGTGAGATCGGCGCCCTCGAACTCGCTCATCAGCCTCTCGGGCGCGCGCGGCCAGGTGGTGTCGGAGTGCGGGTAGTCGATCTCGACCGTGATCCGGTCGACGCCGATGTCGCG
>DASUUL010000114.1:0-3496 GCA_036374115.1 Acidimicrobiia bacterium
CGAGCTCGCCGAGGATCCGGTCTTCGAACGGCACCTCCACGCCCGGCGCCTTCATGCCCGACGCGTTCGAGAACGCGTCGGTGTCACGCAACGTCGCCCGGCACTCGGCATGGCGGGCCACGTAGTGCATCCCGCCGGCGAGCTCGGCGACCGCGCCGGCGCGCCGGAGCTCCGCGAGGAGCGGCCACGCCCGCTGGGCCTGGCCGGGATCGAAGGGGTCGAACGGGTGCTTCACCGCGGGCGTAGGTTGCCCGCAGCCGCGGCGTTGGGCAACCTGGGGCGTGGCAACGGCCGAGGAGCTGATCGACACCGCGCGCGAGCGGACCGGGCTCGACGACCTCGGCGCCACCACTTTCCGCGCCGGCCTCGACCGTCTCGTCGACGGCCTCGCCGCCGAGGCGCAGCTCAACGAGCTCGGCCGGGCGATGGCGCCCGAGGGGCTGGTCGGCCATCTCACCAACCGCCTCGAGATCGTCGACTGGCACCGCCGCCATCCCGAGATCGGCGCCGGCGAGGTGCGGGCGCCGCTGTTCCTCGTCGGCATGGGCCGCACCGGCACGACGATCCTCCACGACCTGCTCGGCCAGGATCCGCGCGTGCGCATCCCGCGCACGTGGGAGGTCGACCGGCCCTGCCCCCCGCCGGAGGCCGCGACCGCCGCCACCGACCCCCGCGTCGCCGAGTCGCAGGCGCGCATCGACCTGGGCTACGAGGTCCGCCCCGAGATGCGGGCGATGCACCCGATGGGCGCCACCCGCGGCCAGGAGTGCATCCTCATGACCGGCAGCGAGTTCGCCAGCGGGATCTTCCTCAGCCAGTTCTCGCTGCCGTCGTACTTCTCCTGGCTGATCCACGACGCCGACATGGCACCGGCGTACCGGTGGCACCGGACGTTCCTCCAGCTGCTCCAGTGGCGCGATCCCGCCGAGCGGTGGGTGCTGAAGTCGGGCGCGCACCTGTGGGCGCTCCCGGCGCTGGCGGCCGAGTACCCGGATGCGCGCTTCGTGCAGACGCACCGTGACCCGCTACGGGTCATCGCGTCGATGTCGTCGCTGTTCGCGCTGGTGCACGCCACCGCGAGCGACGACGTGACGGTCGCGACCGTGGCCGCGGAGTGGGCCGAGCCGGTGCTCGACGCCCTCGACCGCTCCGTGACCGCACGCGACGACGGCACCATCCCCGCCGAGCGGGTCGTCGACGTGCCGTACGACGCGTTCGTCGCCGATCCATTCGCGCACATCCGCTCGATCTACGACCTGCTCGAGACCAAGCTGACACCCGAGGTCGAGGCGCGCATGCGGGCGTTCCTCGCCGAGAACCGCGCCGACACCCACGGCATCCACCGCTACTCGTTCGCCGACACCGGCCTCGACGCCGGCGCGGTCCGCGAGCGGGCCCGCCGCTACACCGACTACTTCGACGTGCCCGCCGGCGACTGAACCACGTCGAGCCCGACGCGCACCGGCAGGTGGTCGGAGAGCCGCCGCCACGCGCGGAGGTCGGTGTCGGCCGCGGCCGGCACCGTCGCCGACGTCACGCGCACGCCTTCGGGTACGAGCACGTAGTCGAGGCGGTTCGTGGGGCGGTCGTCGGGATCCGAGGGTCGCCAGTTGGTGGCGCCGCCGGGCCCGGCGTCGTGGAGCCCGAAGCGCAGGAGCGGCTCGAGCGTGTCGCTGCCGGGGCGGGCGTTGAGGTCGCCGGCCACCACGGTGCCCGGCCCGAGGTGCGCGACCAGCCGTTCCGCCTGCGCCCGTCGTTCCGCGGGCTCGTCGGAGGCGAGGTGGCAGTTGGCGAGGGGCAGCCGGCGCCCGGCGACGGCGAGGTCGCACAGCTGGGCGATGCGGCGGCGGTAGGTCCACGGCGGCTGGCCCTGCGACAGCACGACCGCGCGCGCGTCGTGCACGATCCGCGGGCTCAGCACCGCCAATCCCTCGGCGGGTTTCCCCAGTGGCAGGTGCTTGAACGACCAGTACAACGTGCCCCAGCGCAGCCGCCGTCCGAGCGTGCGGGCCTGCCGCGGCTGCACCTCCTGGAGGGCGACGACGTCGGCGTCGAGCGCCCGGATCCGGTCGGCGACCGCGTCGAGGTCGGGCCGGGCGCTGCCGTGGAGGTTCCAGGTGACGACGGTGACGATCACGCTGATCTCACGGGGTGGGGAGGCCGGGGCTCTCGCACCGTGCGGGGCCCAGGGTACGCGGGACCTCCCGGGGGAGCCGGTAACGTCGGCCGCACATGGCGCCTCCGCACGTCGTCGTCGACGGCTCCAACCTCGCGACCGAGGGGCGCACGCTGCCGAGCCTGGCCCAGCTCGACGAGGCCGTGGAGGCGTTCGCGGCCGAGCATCCGGGCGTGACGATCACCGTCGTCGTGGACGCCTCGTTCCCGCACCGCATCGACCCGGGCGAGCGTGACGCCTACGAAGCCGAGGCGGCGTCGGGCGCGATCGTGTCGCCCCCGGCGGGGGCCATCGGCCGCGGCGACGGGTTCCTCCTCCAGATCGCCGACCGCACCCACGGCGTGGTGCTGTCCAACGACTCGTTCCAGGAGTTCCACGGCACCTACGACTGGCTCTTCGATCCCGGGCGCCTGGTCGGGGCCAAGCCGGTGCCGGGGGTGGGGTGGATCTTCTCGCTCCGCACGCCGGTGCGCGGCGAGCGGAGCCGGCGGGCGGTGAAGGAGGCGGCGGAGCCGGTGAAGACGCCCCGGCGCGTCGCCGAGGCGATCCGGGAGGCGTCCGCCGACGCGCTCGCGCCCGACGCCGCCAAGCGCCGCCGGCGCGCCAAGGCGGCGCCGGGCGCCGTGAACGACCCCGATCCCTTCGTGCGCTTCGTCGCGACCCACCCACCGGGAACCGAGGTCGAGGGACGGGTCGACGCGTACGCGTCGCACGGGGCGTTCGTGGAGGTCGACGGCGTGCGCGCCTACGTTCCGCTCGCCGCCCTCGGCGAGCCGCCGCCCGCGAGCGCGCGCGAGGCCCTGCAGAAGGGGGAGGCGCGCCGGTTCGTGGTGCAGGCGGTCGACGCCCCTCGCCGCGGCGTCGAGCTGGCGCTCCCCGAGTTCGCACACGTGTCGGGCGCGCCATCGCCCGAGACGGTCGAGGCCGGGATCCGGGAGGGCTCGGAGCGCACGAAGCGGCGCCGGCGCCAGCGCAAGGCGGCCAAGGAGCGCGCCCGGACGGCCAAGGCGCCCCGGAAGGCCAAGGGGCCCGGGAAGGCCAAGGAGCCCCGGAAGGCCAAGGCGCCCCGGAGGGCAGCCGCAGGGCGCTCCCCGAAGGCCGAGAAGCCGGCGAGACCCGCCAAGAAGGCCGAGAAGCCGCCCAAGAAGGCCGCCCAGAAGGTCGCGAACCGGACGAAACGGGCCGCCGCCACCGAGGTGGCGAAGGAGCAGCCGGTGCAGGCGCCGCCGGAGCCGCCTGCTCGTCCGGGCAAGCGCCGCCGGCCGCGGTAACCGATCGTGCGCGCGCACCGATGACCCACTCGACAGGCCGCGCGCGCTC
>DASUUL010000115.1:0-5682 GCA_036374115.1 Acidimicrobiia bacterium
CCGGTCGCTGCGGAGGGCCAGCGCGAACAGCACGATGCCGCCCAGGAGCGCGGCGACGCCCGCCACGGACGCGAGGACCAGACCGCCGCCCGCGGTTCCGAGCAGCGCGACCAGGCCCAGCGCCGCGATCGGTAGCGCGAGCTTCCCGAAGATGTTCCAGACGCCCGTGACGGCGACGGACAGGGTGCCCGCCGCCTTGCGGAAGCCCCACGACGTGTACATCGCCATCGTCACGCCGACGCCGACGGCGCCGCCGGCCGGGACGGTGTTGGCGATCGCGGTCGACGACTGCGTCACCACCATCGACTGGCCGAAGGTGAGCCCGGGGAGCGATGCCATCAACACCGGCCCGTAGGTGGTGAGGCTCCAGAGCGCCACCGCACCCAACAGCAGGACCTCGATCGGGGTCATCGCGCCCATCGCGGCGAGCACTTCGGAGAGGCCGGCGATGCGGGGCAGCACGCCGGCGAAGATCGCGATCACGAGCGCGACCGACAGCGCCGCCTTGAAGGTCCGGTTCACTAGAGGAGTCCTTCGTTGCGCAGTCGGTGCAGCGCAAGGTAGCCGAGGGGGATCGGCAGCCAGTATGTCAGGAAGCGGAACGACAACACGCCCGCGACGGCCAGATCCGGGTCGGTGCCGGCGGCGGTGAGGCCCGCGACCAGGGCCGCCTCCACCGCCCCGAGGCCACCCGGGGTGGGCGCGGCGCCACCGACGGTCGACCCGAGCACGTAGACCACGATCACGGTGTCGAGGCTCACGTGGGCGTTGACAGCCGCCAGCGCCAGCCCGAAGCAGATCGTGTTGAGCACGATCACGCCGAGCGCCCCGCCGAGCAGCATCGCCCCCTTCCGGGGGTTGCGCAGGGTCGTCACGAGGTCGCCGAGCGCCCGCTTGACCGGTTTGAGGAGGCGGCGCCCGATCGCCGTGAACACCGCGATCCCGACGGCGGCCAACCCGACGACGATCAGGAGCAGGACGATCCAGCCCGAGGGGAGCTCGTCGCCGATGCCGAAGCCGCCGCCGCCGACCAGCAGCAGCGCGAGCGCGATGGCGACGACGCGGGCGACGCCGCCCCCGGCGCTGTTGAGCGCCGTCCCGGCGACGGCCTCGTCGTTGGTGAGCCCCGACTTCTGGAGGAACCGCACCTTCACCGCCAGGCTCCCGACGCTGGCGGGCGTGATGCGGCTCGCGAACGCGGCCGCGAGCTGCACGACGGTCATCCTCGTGAGCGCGATGCGCTGCTGAATCGCACCGACCTGCCCCACGGCGCCCGATACGTACGTGCCCATCGCCGCGCCCAGGGCCATCGCGAGCCACGCGTAGTTGGCCTCCCGGATCGCCTCCCACACCTCGCCGAGCTCGCCGAACTCGGGCAACAGCACGTAGATCGCCAGCGCCAGCACGAGGCTCGACAGGAGCGTCGCCGGGCTGACGCGGGTGAGGGGCTGGAGCTTGGGTTCCTCGACGCCTGCCACCCGGGCGCCCTCGGCGCGGACCGCCTCGATCAGCCCCTTGTGGGCCCGCGCCTCTCTCCTGGTGGCGGACGAGAGGATGGTGGGCTGGAGGAGCGGGAGCACGGGTACCAAGGCGCCGGCGCCCAGGGCCCGAGCCGCCGCCGCCACCGACCGTTCGGGCCCGACGCGCACCGCGAGCGACACGAGCAGCTCGGCGACGTCTTCCGCCTGACGCCGTTCGTCGGCGGCCGAGCGCGCCTCGGCCCAGTCCACGAAGAGCGCGCCGCCGTCGGCGACGAAGACGTTGTCGGCGGACAACGCTCCGTGGGAGAGACGCGCGGCGCGCAGCACGGCGAGGTTGTTCCAGATCGCGTCGAGGACGGCGTCGTCGATCGTGTCGGACTCGAGGTCGGCGAGACGCGTGCCGGGCGCCCGGTCCCACGCCAGCACGGCCCCACCCTCGAATCCGGCGGTGATGCGCACGCTCGGGGTCGCGACCCCGGCCCGGTCGGCGAGGAGGTTGAGGTACGCCTCGTGCTCGACCGCCTGGAGCGACGTGAAGAACGGTTGGTCGCGCTGGTCGCGTAAAGCGATCACGCGCCATGCCTTGTCGACGACGTCGCGATCGCGCTCGTCGCGCCCGATCGCCCGGCAGAACACGGGGCTCCCGTCACCGTCGTGCCCGACGAACATCGTCGAGCCGCGCCGGCCGATGGCCAAGGGCGCCAGGTCGGGCACGCTCAGGCCGGCCCGGGCGAGCGCGTCACGCACCGCCGGCAGCGTCGCGCGCCGACCGGGAGAGCCGAACGCGACGTGAACGAGTGAGCCCGCCATCACGCCGACGGCCCACCCGGCGACGGCGTCGACGGGGAGGTGTGCGCCCACGAAGACGCGAGCGACGGCGACCAGCAGCACGAGCGACCAGGCGATCCGCCGTGGGATCCGGGTGACGTAGGGGGAGAGCGCGGTGGCGAGGCCGGCCGCCACGGCCACCGTGACCGCGGGGAACCCCAACCCGGAGACGGCCACGCCGTGCAACTCGACATCGGGAACGAGCCCGTCGGGACGGCCGCGCTCGGCCAGCCGCTCGAGCACCTCGGCGCCACCCCACGAGAGCACCGCCGCGAGCACGAGATCACGGGCGAGCCCGAGGCGGCGGGCCAGCAGCGCCCACAGGGGCACGACCACGCCGGCGGCGATGGCCGCCGCCTCGACGATCCGGAACGGGTCCTCGAGAAAGCCGGGAAGGGTGTTGATGACCCGGAAGAGGGAGGCCTCGGTGGCACCGACGCGCGCGTTGCGGATCGACACCCACGCGAACAGCAACACGAGCGCGGCGGCGGCGAGCCGGATCAGGTCGCTGGCGTGCCGTTCGCTCGGGTTGGGAGCGACCGCGGTCACCGCGGGGGCGGACGTGTTCAGCTCACTGCGCCTTCCTACGACGCGGCCGCCAACGCCTGCTCCGTGAGGCGGCGGGCGATGACGCGTAGGCACAGGGTCTCGTCGGCGCCCTCGAAGATCGACAGGACGCGCGCGTCCACGAAGTACCGCGACACCGGGAACTCCTCCGCGTAGCCCATGCCGCCGTGGAGCTGCATCGCCTCCCGGGTCACCCACTCGGCGGCGCGGCACACGTAGGCCTTCACCATCGACGCCTCGAGCGCACCCTCGCCCTTGGCCATCCGGCGGGCGACGTCGTAGGAGAACTGGCGACCGGCCTGGATCAACGCCGCCATCCGGGCCAGCTTGGCTCGGCTGAGCTGGTAGTCGAACACGGCCCGGCCGAACACCTTCCGCTCCTGCGCGTAGGCGAGGCCGGCGTCGAAGGCCGCCTGCATCAGGCCCACCGCGCGCGCCGCCGTTTGCAGGCGGCCGTTCTCGAACCCTTCCATCTGGAGGTAGAAGCCCTTGCCGAGCCCGCCCTCCTCGCCGACAAGGTTCTCGGCCGGCACGAGCCAGTCGTCGAACGCGACCTCGTAGGAGTGCATCCCGCGGTAGCCGATGGTGTCGATCGCCCGCCCTTCGACCTTGCCCCCGCCTTCCTGCGCGAACGCGAACGCGTGGCCCTCGGCCGGGTCCTTCTCCACCACGAACAGGGAGAGCCCCCGGTGGCCCGCGCCGCGGTCGGGATCGGTGCGGGCGAGCAGCATGAGCACGTTCGCCCGCCCCGCGAACGTGGCCCACGTCTTCACCCCGTTGACCAGGTAGCCGTCTTCGACCGGGGTGGCGGTGACCTTGACCCCGGCCACGTCGGACCCGTAGTCGGGCTCGGTGACCATCACCCCCACCATGAGCTCGCCGCTGGCGATGCGCGGCAGCCACCGCTGCTTCTGCTCCTCCGTGCCGCCCTTCACGATCGCCCGCGTGAGGATCTCCGGCCGGGTGATGAGCGAGCCGCCCACGCCCAGCGACCCCCACGACAGCTCCTCGGTCGCCACCACCATGCCGAGGTAGTCGTGCTCGCCCCCGCCGGCGAACCCGCCGTACTCCTCCGGCACGGAGAGCCCGAAACCGCCGATCTCGGCCAGCCCGGTGATCACGTCCTCGGGGATGTCGGCGTTCGTGCGGTGCACGTGCTCGGCGACCGGGCGCACCTTCTCCTCGGCGAACCGGTGGAACGTCTCCCGCACGAGGTCGAAGTCGTCGGAGAGGTGGGACGGGCCCGTGCCGTGGCGCTCGACGCGCCCGGCGAGCTCCTCGAGGAACTCGGGGGCGCGGTTCGCGGCGAGGAACGGGCGTACCGCGCCGAGGCGACCGGCGTCGACGCCCCACGCCTCGTCGCGAGCGATCAGGCGGGCGCCGACGTCGGCGACGGCGTCGGCGATGAACGCCCGGGCGAGCATCGACTCGAGCTCGCCGTGCTCGGCGTAGTCGAGCATCACCCGGCAGCCGGCGACACCGCTGGCGGCATGGGCGAGGTCGTAGGCGACCACCTGGTGACCGTCGAGCTTCGCCACGGAGATGCGCCCGCCGTCGTCGGCCGCGGTCGCCAGGTGGCGGGTCGCGTCGGCCACGATCGAGGCGGCGGCGTCGACCGCGGCCGCGGCGGCGGTGAGGGAGTCGTCGCTCATGGGTCTCGCAGCCTACCGACGGGCCGCGGGACCGGCCCTACCCGGTGCCCTGGTCGCCGGGGACCGTCGGTGTCGTCGACGGGAGGAGCGTCGTGGTCGTCGGCGCGACCGTCGTGGTCGTGGTGGCCGGGGGGTCCGTCGCGGGCGGCGAGGTGGTCGCGACCGTGGTGGGCGCGCTCGTGGTCACGGTCGAGTCTTCGCGGGACGTGCCCGGGATACGCGAGCTGCCCTCGGTCTCGATGACGTCCTTGGCGGCGTCCGGCACCGCCTGGGCGAGGAGTGAGCACTGCGGCTGGAGCTGAGCCATGATCGCCTCTGCGAGGTGGTCACCGCCCTCGGGAGTGAAGTGCACGCCGTCGTCGGCACGGACGCGGAGGGTCTCGCCTTCGCCGTCGGTGACGAACGGGGTGTACCGGCCGTCGGGAGTGGAGAACAGCCCGTACGCGTCGACGTAGACGACCTCGGAATGGCGCGCCGCGACGTCCTGGAACACCTGGTTGAGCCGGGCGACCGCAAGATCGTCGTCGTCTTCGAGGATCGGCGATCCCACCCAGTACACGGTGCGGCTCTCGCCGATCATGATCTGCATCATCTCCTCGACGGCCTGCTCGTACGCGGGGCGCCACTCGGCGGTGTCGTCGGTGACGATCATGGTGTCGTTCGCGCCGATGATGAACACGGTGACCTCGGGGTCGAGCTTGAACATCTCCTCCGTGCCGTGCTCGGGCCAGTCCCAGAAGTCGGGTGTGCTGAGCCCGCTCGACACCTTCGAGAAGAACACCGGCTGCACGATGCCGGTGTCGGCCGCCATCCGCCCGAGTGAGGGACCGAGCGAGCCCGCGAGCGAGTCGCCCCCGATCCAGAGCCGGAGCGGATCGAACGGGTCGAGCGGGCTCCGGCACGGCCGCGCCGCCGCCGCGGCGCGCACCTCCGCCGGCGACATCGTCGTGGTGGTCCCGGACGCGGGGCCGCCGGCGCCGGCGCTGGGCGCGTCGCGCCCGATCTCGACGATGCCCGTGAGCGCGAGGGCGCTACCGGCCACGGCGAAGGCGCCGACGACGGCGCCGGCGACGAAGAGGCCGCGACGCGTCCGCCGCCGTCGCCGATGGTGGCGACGAGCCCGACGAGTGTCGGCGGATTCGTCGGGTTCGGGG
>DASUUL010000116.1:0-3852 GCA_036374115.1 Acidimicrobiia bacterium
TGAATCAACGATGCGTTCGAACTCGAATGAATCCGCGAAGCGGAGCGACACTGCCTGCCCGCCTACGTCAACGAGTTCAATCGACAAGAGCTGATAGCCCTCGTCCGCTGATCGCCATCCGTTGTTCACGAGCTCGGTGAACAAGCCCACCTGGAACGCATGCGTATCGGTACCTGGCACGTACAACGCGTCCAGTGCGCCAACGTCGGGATTCTCGGTCAGCCAGCGGAAGTTTGCGATCAGCGATTCGACGATCGCCACGTAGTCGTCGCCGGTGTTCTCGAGGGGAGGGCGGGGCGTGCCGTGGAGGGAGCCGCCGGGGATGGGCGTGCTCAGATCGATGGTCGCGGGCGCGGCGGTCGTCGACGTCGGCTCGGCCCGGGTCGGGGTCGGCCGGGCGTCGCCGCCGCCGTCACCCCCACCGCCGCCGCAGGCCGCGAGCAGACCGACCACCAGCGCTGCCCACACGACAGGTAGTGACGGAGCGCGGCCCATGGCCTCTCCCTGTACGGTGACGCCCAGGAGCGTACGCCCCCTGTCCGATTTGCGCCACTACAAGTTCTCCACAGGCAGCGGCGTCGCGGCCGTCGATCGGCCCACCCGCGCAGCACCGCCGACACTCGAGGCCGTGGCGTCCGGAATCCGGACTGGTGGGCCTCGAGTCTGGAGCTACGTGCGGGCGATCTCCTTGAGGTCGTACGTCTCGATGACGTCGCCCTGCTTGAGGTCCTGGTAGTTCTCGAGGCCGATACCGCACTCGTAGCCCGCCTGCACCTCGCGCACGTCGTCCTTGAAGCGCTTGAGCGACGAGATCGCGCCGTGCCAGATCACCGCGCCGTCGCGCAGGAACCGCACCTTCGAGCCCCGCGTGATCGTGCCCTCCCGCACGTAGCAGCCCGCCACCTTGCCGACCCGCGGGATCGAGAAGATCTCGCGTACCTCGGCTTCGCCGGTGACGACCTCCTCGAACTCGGGCTTGAGCATGCCGAGCAGCGCGGAGTTGACGTCTTCGAGCACTTGGTAGATGACCTCGTAGAGGCGCATCTCCACGTTCTCCGCCTCGGCGAGCTCGCGGGCCTTGCGGTCGGGACGAACGTTGAAGCCGACGACGGTGGCGTTCGACACCGACGCGAGGTTCACGTCGGACTCGGTGATCCCTCCGACGCCGCGATGCACGAACGACAGCCGCACCTCGTCGTGGTCCTGGTCGAGCTTGCGCAGCGCCTCGGTGACAGCCTCGAGCGAGCCCTGCACGTCGGCCTTGAGCACGAGGTTGAGCGTCGCGACCTCGCCCCGCTGCACCATCGCGAAGATGTCTTCGAGGCGGGCGCCCCCGGCGAGCGCCATGGGGTGCGACAGGGCCGCCATCCGCCGCCTCCGGCCCCGGGCCTCGGCGACGGTTCGAGCGGTCTTCTCGCTGGGAGCGACCCGCAGCTCGTCGCCGGCGAGCGGCACGTCGTCGAGCCCGAGCACCACGACCGGCTGCGACGGCGTCGCCTCGGTGACCTGGTTGCCCTCGTCGTCGAACATCGCCCGCACGCGGCCCCAACCGCCCCCGGCCACGACCGGGTCGCCCACGTGGAGGGTGCCGCGGTCGATCAGCGCGGTGACGACCGGCCCCCGGCCGGGGTCGAGGTTCGACTCGAGCACGAACGCCCGCGCCGGCACCTTCGGGTTGGCGCGCAGCTCGTCGGCGAGGTTGACGTCGGCGGTGAGCAGGATCGAGTCAAGCAGCTCGTCGACGCCGCGGCCTTCGGTGGCCGAGACGTCGTTGACGATGACGTCGCCGCCCCACTCCTCCGGCACGACCTCCTGTTCCACGAGCTGCTGGCGAACGCGGGTGGGGTCGGCGTCTTCACGGTCGACCTTGGTGACCGCGACCACGATCGGCACCTCGGCCGCCTTGGCGTGGCTGATCGCCTCCACCGTCTGCGGCATCACACCGTCGTCGGCCGCCACGACCAGCACGGCGATGTCGGTGGCCTGCGCACCCCGGGCGCGCATGGCCGTGAACGCCTCGTGACCCGGCGTGTCGATGAAGGTGATGTCGCGGTCGTTCTTGTGCACCTGGTACGCGCCGATGTGCTGCGTGATGCCGCCCGCCTCGCCCGCAACCACGTTCGTCTCGCGGACGCGGTCGAGCAGCGTCGTCTTCCCGTGGTCGACGTGCCCCATGACGGTCACAATCGGCGCGCGCGGCTCGAGCAGGGCCTCGTCCTCCTCTTCCTCCTCCTCGTCGCCGAGCAGCGCCTGGAGCTCGAGCTCCTCCTCCTGCCCGGGCTCGACAAGCAGCACGTCGGCGCCGAGCTCGCCCGCGATGAGCTCGACCATCTCGTCGGCGAGCGACTGCGTGCCCGTGACCATCTCGCCGGCGTCGAAGAGGATGCGAACGAGGTCGGCCGACGTGCGGTTCAGCTTGGGCGCGAGCTCCTGGATCGTGATGCCACGCGACACGACGATCTCGCCCTCGGGAACGGGGGCGTCCGCCGGGGTGAGCTGGGGCATCGCCGCCGGACCGAGGTCCTCGAAGTTGCGGCGGCGCCGCTTCTTGCGCCGTGGCCGGTGCCCGGGCGGGCCACCGGGGCGTCCCCGGCCCCGACCGCCGGGTCCTCCGCCCGGGCCGCCTCCGGGGCCACCGCCGGGCCCGCCGCGACCGGGGGCGCCGTAGCCACCACCACCGCCGGGCCGGCCGAAGCCGCCACCGGTGCGGGGAGCACCGCCACCGCCGCCACCGGTGCGGGGCGCGCCCCCGCGACCACCACTCGGACCGGAGGGCGGCGGTGTCGCCCGCTGCCCCGGCGGAGGCGGGATGGGACGGCCGCCACCCGGGGGCGGCGGGATCGGCTTGCCCGACGGGCTCCGCGGCGCGGGCGGAGCGGGCGCGGGCGGCGCCTCGGTCGATGCCGCCGCCGGGCGCTCCACCGGCTCGCGTGCGGGCGCGGGCTTGGGCGCGGGCGCGGGGGCGGGCGCGGGCTCGGGGATGCCGCCGGTCGAGCGCACCACTCGGTGCGGCGCCGCCGCCGGGCGTTCCTCCTCGGCGGGCGGAGCCGGGGCCTGTGCCGGTGCGGCCGACGGCTCGATCAGCGGGGTCTCGGGTTCGGCGGGGATGGCCTTGGCGGGCTCCTTCTTCTTGGGCTCCTCGACCACCGGCGCACGCTTGAGGCCCTTCGAGTCGGCGAGGCGCCGGACGCGATCGGCCGACGGATCGTCGATGCTCGACGAATGGCTCTTGACGCCGATCTTGAGCTCCTGGGCGAGGTCGAGCACGACGGCGTTCTCGACGCCCAGCTCTCTCGCCAGCTCGTAGACCCGGATCTTCTTCGTAGCCAAAGCCGCTCTTTCCTACCTACCTGGCCGATCCGGCGCCTGTGTCCCGGTCAGCCACTCATGTGAATAGTTTCGCACGTAACGCCGCCGCCTCCGGTTCCGTCACCGGCCGCCGCAGCGCCCGTCCCAGCGCCCGGCGCCGGATCGCCCGGTCGAAGCACTCGACGGAGCCGGCGCAGAGCCACGCTCCCCGCCCGGGCCCGGCGCCGATCGCGAGCCCGCCGTCGGGAGCACGCACGATGCGCACCAGCCGGGCCGGCTCCGCCTGCCGGCGGCATCCGACGCAGGTGCGCACCGGGCCGGTGTTACGCGTTCTGCTCCTCCTCTTCGGAGACGGGCTCTTCGGAGACGGCCTCTTCGGAGACGGGCTCTTCGGAGACGGCCTCCTCGGGCGCCGGCTCCTCGGGCGCCGGCTCCTCGCTCGGCGTCTCGTCGCGCGTCGGCGCATCCTCGCTGGCCGGAGTCGGTTCGACGCCGGGTCCGCCCGGTCCCTGCGCCAACGCCCAGCTGGCTGCGCCGGTGAGC
>DASUUL010000117.1:0-18254 GCA_036374115.1 Acidimicrobiia bacterium
CAGGTACTGGGCGGCCGTGACCGGCGGCCGCGGCGGATCGTAGGGCTCGAGGGTGCGCACGGCCGGGCTGTCCTCGCCCGTCGCCGGCGGGACCTGGGCGAAGAACTGCTCGATGTCGACCGCCTGGACGAGCCGGTGGCCGCGGAGCCCGGTGACGGCGGCCTCGAGCAGCTCAGCGGGCGGATCCCAGTCGGTGGGGTTCACGACCACCAGGCCGCGGGCGCTGTTCGGCAGCTCGAGCGCGACGACACTGAGGCCGGCGAGGAACTGCTGGGCGCGCAGCGCCGGTGGCGGGCCCGTCGCCGTGAGCGGCGCGCTCAGGCCCGGGTTCGTCGCGACCGCGGTGGTGGGAAGGCCCCCGGTCTCGAGCGTGAACGGGCGTGCGGGCGTGAAGTCGGACTCGACGGGCACGAGCGCGTCACCGTCGAGGATCATGCGATCGACCTGCGACTCGCGCAGGTACGCGACCGCGGTGTTGTCCACCGGTTCGACGAGCGCGGTGCGGGGGTCGACTCGGGTCTCCACGAGCCTGCTCAACGTCTCGGTCCCGTAGGCGCGCTCGGTCCCGACTTGTGCACGCAGCCCGTTGTCGAGCAGCGACGGCACGTTGAGGTCCACGTAGGGGCTGGCGAGCTTCTGGTTGGTGGCGAGCGCGTCGTTCATCGCGTCGAGGCTCTCTTGGAGGTCGGCATCGGCGGCGGCGAACTCCTGCCACGCCCCGAGCGTCTCGGGACCGGGTGCGACCGTGAACGGCACGTCGCCGGCGCCGGCGAGGGTGGCGGCCTGGCGCCCGAGACGACCGTCGGGGCGGAGCTCGTCGACCACCGCAGGATCGGGCTGCCCGAACGGCAGCCGGGCGGGCGCGGCCACCAGCGGCCACACCCAGGCCACCCTCAGGCGCTCGCCCACGACCGGTGACCCGTCGGCGTTCGGCACGACGATCACGATCGGGAGCACGAAGCTCGCGAGCACGTTGGCGTCGGCATCCCGAAGCTGGACCTCGATGGGATAGACGCCCAGCTCGCGCAGCGGGAGGCGGCTCGGGTCGGCGGGCTGGCCGGGATCCTGGATGGCGAGCGGAGCCGCGACGGTGCCGGTGGCGGTGCGCGGCAGATCCGCCAGGGGAAAGGAGACGGTGTCGACGGTGGACCCGAGGTCTTCACCCTCGAGCGTACGTTCATACGTGATGCGCGACCGGATCACCTGGTGCGCCTCGAACCAGACCTCGAGATCGGCGCCGGCCTCGCCGACCGCGAGCTCGAGGAGCGCGGCGTCGCCCGGTTCGAGCGACGACCGGTCCATCGACACGAGCTCGATGCCCGGTTCCGCCGGCCCGCCGGCGGGCGGCGAGCCCTCACCGGCACCGGCGGGTGCGGGCCCCAGCGGTGCGGGAGCAAGCGATGCGGCCAGGCCCAGGAGGAGCGCGGCGGTCGCGCCGACGATCCCGCGAGCGACGCGGGCCCTCACAGCGGCCGTGCGAGCACGCACAGGCCCACGGGAAGACGGCGGAAGCCGCTGGCCTCGTAGAGCGACAATGCCGCGTCGTTGCCGAGCTGCGTGTTCACGAGCGCCCTCCGGCTGCCCCGGCGCCGCAGCCAGTGGAGGCCGTCGGCGACGAGCGCGCGGCCCCACCCCGCCCGGCGGGCGTCGGGATCGACCGCGACGCGCTGGAGATAGCCCTGGTCGCCGGCGCGGCCGGTGATGGCGTACGCGACGGGGGCGGCACCGTTCGCGGCGGCGACCCGCATGCGCGCGACCCGCGTGGCCCGGAGCGCCTCGTCGAGCCCGGTCGCTCCCGCGAGGCGCCACGAGGGTTCGAACGCGCGGTGGTCGAGCGCCAGGACCCCGGGACGATCACCGCGCCGGGCGCGCCGGGTCGGACGGAGGGGTTCGCGCAGGCCGGTGAGATCGTGCTCGAGGAGATGCAGCCGCTCTCGGACCGCGAAGCCGGCGTCGACGAAGGGGAGGGAGTCGGCGGCGGTGAGCGCGTTGGTGACGACGCCGCCGTAGCCGGCGTGGCGCAGGCGCGTCAGGCAGTGCTCGACGACCTCGCACGACGGCGGTGTATCGCTACCGACGGTGAGGTGGGCGACGCCGCGCTCGGGTCCCGGCCACGGCGCGATGCGGGCCCATCCGCCGCGCCACCGGAAGGTCTCGGTGACCATCGTCCGGCGAGCGTACCGGCCGCCCGGCGGTACGCTCGGGCGCGTGCTCCTCGTTGCGAGCGACCCTGCGTTCGGCGACCACGATCCGGGTCGGGGCCATCCCGAGCGTCCTGCCCGCCTGCGTGCCGTCGCCGCCGGGATCGAGGAGGCCGGCCTCGACGGTGCCCTCGCGGCGCTTCCTCCCCGAGACGCCACCGACGAGGAGCTCCAACGGGTCCACACGGCGGCGCTGCTGGACTACCTCCGCCGCCTGAGCGCCGCCGGCGGCGGGTCCGTCGACCTCGACACCGTCGCGTCCGCGGGCTCCTGGACGGCCGCCGTGCGGGCGGCGGGCGCGGGCCTGGCCGCGACCGACGCGCTCCGACGCCGGGAAGCCGACGCCGCGTTCCTCGCGCTGCGACCGCCCGGCCACCACGCCCGGCCCGCCACCGCGATGGGCTTCTGTCTGCTCAACAACGTGGCCGTGACGGCGGCGGCACTCACGGCCGGGGGCGAGCGCGTGTGCGTCATCGACTACGACGCCCACCACGGCAACGGGACCCAGGAGGTGTTCTACGCCGACCCGGCCGTGCTGTACGTGTCGTTCCACGAGTGGCCGCTCTACCCGGGCACCGGCCGCCTCGAGGAGACCGGCGCGGGGGCGGGGGTGGGGACCACGTGCAACCTGCCGCTTCCCGCCGGCGCGACCGGCGACCTGTACCTCCGTGCTCTCGACGACGTGGTCGAGCCGCTCATGGCGCGCTTCGCACCCGACTGGCTGCTCGTCTCCGCCGGGTTCGACGCCCACCGAGCCGACCCGCTCACCGGCCTCGGGCTCTCCGCGGGCGACTACGGCACGCTCGCCACCCGCATGGCCGAGCTCGCCCCCGGTGCGGGCCGGCTCGTCCTGTTCCTCGAGGGGGGTTACGACCTCGACGCACTCCGCCATTCGGTCGCGGCCACCCTCCCACCCCTCGTCGGCGAGCCGGCGCGCGCGTCGGAGCGGGCCACCGCCGACGGGCCCGGCCGCAACATGGTGGCGGCGGCCACCGACCTGTGGTCCGGCCTCGCCTCCGGTGACCTGCCGGTCGGTCAGGACGGCGCCGGCTGAGAGGCCGGAGCCGTCTCGTTCGCACCCTGACCGTCGCCGCGCAGGAGCTCGGAGAGCGCGCCGGCGGCGCCGAAGAGCCCGCTCAGCTCGGTGGGCAGGAAGATCTTCGTCGCCTGCCCGTCGGCCACCGCCACCAGTGCCTCCAGGTACTTGATCGCGACGAGGTCGGGGCTGGGCCCGCCCTCGTGGATCGCCCGGTAGACGTTGCGCGTGGCCTCGGCCTCGCCGTCGGCGACGGTCACCTGCCGGTACTTCTCGGCGTCGGCGAGGCGCTGGATCGCCTCCGACTGGCCCTGGGCCTCGAGGATCGCAGCCTGCTTCTCGCCCTCGGCGCGGGTGATGGCGGCCTCGCGAACCCCTTGGGCCTCGGTGACGACCGCGCGCCGGTTGCGCTCGGCCTTCATCTGGTAGTGCATCGAGTCGACCACGTCGGGCGGCGGGTCGATGCGCTGGATCTCGACGCGCACCACGCGCGTGCCCCACTTGTCGGTGGCGTCGTCGAGAATGTCGCGCAGCTTGGCGTTGATCGTGTCGCGCGACGTGAGCGCGTCGTCGAGCTGCATGTCGCCGATGACGTTGCGGAGGTTGGTTTGCGCGAGCTTCGTGACCGCGAGCTGGAAGTTCGCGACGTTGTACACGAGGCGTTGCGGGTCGGTGGCCTCGTAGTACACGACGGCGTCGACCGCGACGACGACGTTGTCGGACGTGATGACCTCCTGGGGCGGGACGTCGACGACGTGCTCGCGCATGTCGACCTTCAGGAGGCGGTCGACGAACGGGATGATGACCCGCAGGCCGGGATCGACCGTCGACCGGTAGCGGCCGAGTCGCTCGACGAGTCCGCGCTGGTACGGCCGGATGATCCGGATACCCGAGGCCGCCCCCACGAACAACACCAGTGCGATGACGGCGAGCAGGATCGCGAAGGCCATGAGTCAGCTCCTTCGGGGGTGGTCTACTCGGGTGGGGTGGAGGGCGGGGCGGCCTCCCGGGGCGGGGAGACCTCGATGGGGCGCGGGATCACGACCAGCCTCGTGCCCTCGACTCGGGCGACGACGACAACGGCGCCCTCGGAAAGGGAGGCGCCGTTGGTGGTCTCGGCCCTCCACTCCTCGCGGTCGATGCGGACCAGGCCGGTCTGGTGGAGCCCCGTCGGGATCGCGGTCACCACCGTCGCCAGGCGGCCCTCCCACCGGTGGGCGCCGGCGGGCGGGGCGGGCGTGCGGGTGTCGAGGCGGCGACCGATGGGAGCGAGCACCCCCACGGCCACGGCCGAGACGGCCACGAAGGCCAGCCACTCCAGCGCCAGCCCGCCGCCGAGAAAGGCGACGATGGCGGCGACGCCGGCGCCGATGGCGAACGACAGGAGGAAGAAGGTGCCGGCGACGGCGATCTCGCCCACAGCGAGTGCGGCAGCGAGTGCGACCCAGATCCAGCGCCAGGTCTCGGGGGAGTCGATGTCCATGTCGCCTCGCTTCGTCGCGAGCGACGGTACCACCGGCGATTTCGCGTGGCAGCGCGGATTCGGGCTGCGGGCGGGATGCTCAGCTGGCGCGGCGCGCGCCGCGGAAGGCGCGCGCGAGCAAGGGTGTGTGCGCGTCGAGCGCCGGTTCGATCTCCGGGGCCTCAGCCGGCGCGCCGTCGGCTTCGGTGTGGTCGGCGGCGACGGTCTCGCCCCGGCGCTCCATCACGTGCGCGAGGGCGCGGCGGTCGTGGAGCTCCCAGCCCACGGGCGGCGTGAGGGCGGCGGCGTGGCGGTGACAGAGGTGCCCGGCGGTGGCGTGGATGCGCCCGACGTGGTCGAGCCACACCGCCCGCGCGGTGCTGTTGAAGGTGAACGAGGCTGTCGCGGGCTCGTGGCAGCCCGGCCGTTCGCAGATTCTCATCGAGCCGAACCACCCGGTCGCACGCGTGGCCGGTTGCACGCGTGGGTGTCGTTTCCCTACCCCGTCGACGGTACCGAACCGTCCTCGCGGAGACGCGGATGGTCCGAGCGCCATTGCGGGCTCGCGGCAGTGCCGGAGAGGGAGAATGGCGCGGTGACCCCCATCCCGCCGCGCCTGCGGCCGTTGCTCGATCGCGAGTCGCCCGTCCAGCAGCTGGCGGGGCGCCTCCGGGGCGCCGGCTACCAGTGCTACCTGGTGGGCGGCACGGTTCGGGACGCGCTCCTCGATCGCGCGCACGAAGACGTCGACGTGGCCACCGACGCCCGTCCCGACGCGGTCGAGGCCCTGGTGCGGGGGTGGGCTGCCGACGTGTGGCTCCAGGGTCGGCGCTTCGGGACGGTCGGCGCCCGAATCGGTGAGACCCGCCTCGAGATCACGACGTTCCGGGCGGAGGTGTACCGGCCCGACAGCCGCAAGCCCGAGGTCGAGTTCGCCGACGACGTGGAGACCGACCTCTCGCGGCGCGACTTCACCGTCAACGCGATGGCGCTGGAGCTGCCCGAGCCGCGGCTGCTCGACCCCTTCGACGGCGCCGGCGACCTGGCGGCGCGGCGGCTGCGGACCCCCCTCGAACCGGAGGTGTCGTTCCTCGACGATCCCTTGCGCATGTTGCGCGCCGCCCGCTTCGTCGCCGCGTTCGGCCTCGTACCCGACCCGGCCGTGGTAGCCGCCATCGAGGAGCTCCACCCGAGGTTGGAGATCGTCAGCGCGGAGCGCATCCGCGACGAGCTCAGCAAGCTGCTCGTGGTGGCCGATCCCTCGCCGGGGCTGTGGCTGCTCACGAGGACGGGGCTCTCCGACGAGTTCGTTCCCGAGCTCAACGCCATGCGCCTCGAGCAGGACCCGATCCACCGGCACAAGGACGTGCTGGCGCACACGATCGCGGTGGTCAAGAACACCCGCCCGGAGCTGAAGGTGCGCCTGGCGGCGTTGCTCCACGACATCGGCAAGCCGAAGACCCGCTCAATCGGCCCCGGTGGCGTGAGCTTCCATCACCACGAGGTCGTCGGCGCGCGCATGGCCGAGGAGCGCCTCCGGGCGTTGCGTTATCCGAACGAGATCGTGGACGACGTCACGCGGCTCGTGTACCTCCACCTCCGCATCCACACGTACTCGATGGGGTGGACCGACCGGGCCGTCCGCCGCTACGCCCGGGATGCGGGCCCCCTGCTCGACGAGCTCAACCATCTCGTCCGCTGCGACTGCACGACGCGGAACCAGGCGCGCGCCCGGGCGCTCCAGCGGCGCATGGACGAGCTCGAGGCACGGATCGCCGAGCTGCGCGAGCGGGAGGAGCTCGAGCGGATCCGCCCACCGCTCGACGGCCGCCAGGTGATGGAGTTCCTCGGGATCCCGCCGGGCCCGCTCGTGGGCGACGCCCTCGACTTCCTGCTCGAGGCCCGTCTCGACGAGGGCCCCATCGACGAGGCCGACGCCTACGAGCGGCTGCGCGCCTGGGCGCGCGAGCACGGCCTCGAGACGAAGCCGTAGGCCCGACGACCGCCGACGGCGCGCCCGGCTACACACCCTCCTTGCGAGCCCGCCACACGATCGTGGAGGGCACCGGGCTCCGATCGGGCCGCGGCTCGACGATCGTCTCGATCGCGAACCCCGCCCGGCCGAGGGCGGAGAAGACCTCGCTCACGGTTCGCTGGTACATCACGATGGGCTCGCCCTCGCGCTGCACCACGATCGGGCTCTCGGTGAAGTACGGCTCCACGACGACGAGACGAGCGGGATCGCCGCTCGCCCCGGCCGGGTCGGGTGCGGTGCACAGCGCGAGCGGATGCTCGTACGAGAACACGAACACGGAGTTGGCGCGCAGCACCCGGTGGACCTGCCGGAACAGGCGGTCGAGGTCCTCGACCTCCGAGATCGCGAACGCGCTGAACGCGAGGTCGATCGAGTCGGCGCGCAGGAACGCCAGATCCGCGAGGTCGCCGAGGTGCCACTCGAGCCGGACATCTTCGCGTTCGCCGAGGCGCCGGGCTCGATCGAGCTGACCCCGGGATGAATCGACCGCGATCGTGACCGCGCCCTGCTTGGCGAACGAGACCGCGGTGTGGCCGGCGCCGGTGCCGAGGTCGAGCACGCGCTTGCCGGCGACGTCGCCGATCAGGCGCAGGTCGTGCTCGACGGGGCCGTCGGGCCCGTAGCTGATGACGTCGACGGGTGGATCGGTCCGGGCGCGGGCCGCGATGCGGTCCCAGCTCTCGACGTTGCTCACCGGCTCATCGTACGGTCGCCGCGGCGGCGTGGCCTACTCCCCGGCCGCGAACGCCTCGACCATCCGGCGGGCTTCGTCGTCGCGGTACTGCACCGGCGGCGACTTCATGAAGTAGGCCGACGGCCCCAGCAGCGGGCCGCCGACCCCGCGGTCGAGGGCGAGCTTGGCGCAGCGCAGGGCGTCGATGATGACGCCGGCGGAGTTCGGCGAGTCCCACACCTCGAGCTTGAGCTCGACGTTCAGCGGCACGTCACCGAAGTTGCGGCCCTCGAGGCGGACGTAGGCCCACTTCCGGTCTTCGAGCCAGGGCACGTGGTCGGACGGGCCGATGTGCACGGCGCCGCTCTCGAGCGCCTCGTCGAGCTGGCTGGTGACGGCCTGGGTCTTCGAGATCTTCTTCGACTCGAGACGGGTGCGCTCGAGCATGTTCTTGAAGTCCATGTTGCCGCCGAAGTTGAGCTGGTAGGTGCGGTCGAGGACCGTCCCCCGGTCTTCGAAGAGTCGCGCGAGGATCCGGTGGACGATGGTGGAGCCGACCTGGCTCTTGATGTCGTCACCCACGATCGGGACCTTCGCATCGGCGAAGCGCTGCGCCCACTCGGGATCGCTCGCGATGAACACCGGGATGGCGTTCACGAACGCGACGCCGGCTTCGAGGCACGCCTCGGCATAGTGGCGTTGCGCCTCCTCCGAGCCGACCGGGAGGTAGCTGACGAGCACGTCGGCACGCGTGTCGCGCAGTGCCTCGGCGACGTCGACGGGCTCCGCTGGGGCCTCCTCCACCGTCTCGCGGTAGTAGCTCCCGAGACCGTCGAACGTCGGGGCCCGCTGCACCAGGACGCCGATCTCGTCGACGTCGGCGAAGCGGATGGTGTTGTTCTGGCTGGCGAAGATGGCCTTCCCGACGTCGAGGCCGACCTTGGCGGCGTCGACGTCGAATGCCGCCACGAACCGCACGTCGGAGACGTGGTAGCCGCCGAGGTTCACGTGCATCAGCCCGGGCACCCGCTCGGCGGGGTCGGCGTCGCGGTAGTACTCCACCCCCTGCACGAGACTGCTGGCGCAGTTCCCCACGCCTGCGATGGCGACGCGGATCTCCTTGCCACTCACGCTGTGGCCGCTCATGCCGTGGCTCCTTCCTGCTGGTTCTCGAGCGCCTCGAGCTCGCGGGTGGGCTGTCGCCGCTCCACGGCGATCAGCTCGTCGACCCACTGGAGGTCGCGTTCGATGGATTCGGTTCGGTGCTCCACGAGGGAGCGGGTGTAGCGATCGGTCCGCCGGGGGCCGGCCTCCCGGGTGCGCACCAGGCGCTCGCCGAGGTCGGCGCGCCGACGCTGCAGCAGATCGAGGCGTGCCTCGTGTGGGAGGTGACGGCAGAACGCGAACTTGAGCGCGAACTCGCGCTCGTCGTTGCCGCCGGGGGCGTCGGCCACCAGCAGCTCCCTGAGCCGGGTGTCGCCCCGCTCGGTGATCCGGTACGCCTTGCGGGTGCGGCGCCCCGATCGGGGCCGGCGACGGCGGGTGCGGGCGACGGCGGCCTCGCCGCTGATGGACCCCGTCGCCGGCATGGGGGCCGGGCCGGCCGGCGGGCCGGCGCCCTCGACGCTCTCGATGGCGCCGTCGTCCTCGAGCCTCCGCAGGGCGGGGTACAGCGAGCCGAACGACACCCCCCAGACGAACCCGAGGGTCTCGCCGAGGCGCTTCTTCAGCTCGTAGCCGTGGAGGGGCTGCTCCTTGAGCAGACCGAGGATGGCGAGGTCGAGCACCTGCGACTCCGGTATATATCGAACCGATATATCGGTTGATATATCGAGGGGGCCAGTATGCGCCGCCGGGCGTTCACCGTCAAGCGGGCTCCCGTTCACCCGCCCGCGCGCGGGTGCCCGCGCACGCCGCGCCCGCGCGCGCCCGCGTCCGCGCCCTCGTACACTGCGCCCGTGCCCGGGCACATCGACTACGCCCTGGCCCGCCGGGCCGTGATCCGTGACTTCCGGCGCGGCGCGCTGACCCGGCTCGACGTCTGCGACGCCCATCCCGAGCTGCTGCGCGCGGGCCGGCACGTGGGCGAGGACGCCGGTCGAGCCTGCCCCGTGTGTGGCCGCCGCAACGTTCGTTTGGTGTCGTACGTCTACGGCGACAAGCTCAAGGCCGCCAACGGCCGCTGCATCACGAGCGAGAGCGAGCTCGCCAAGCTGGGCGCGGCCCACGACGAGTTCGCGTGCTACGTGGTCGAGGTCTGCCTCGACTGCTCCTGGAACCACCTCGACCGCCGCTACCTGCTCGGTCGCCGCCACGCCGGCTGAGTGCCGGTGGGCCCTCGGCGGGCTGTCCTCGCCCGTGGGGTACCCTGCCGGTGCTGCCGGGAGCCGTGTGTGCCCCGGACGGTGGAGGTCCGGAGATGACGACTCCGAACGGGCCGATCAGCGCGCCCGACGTTCGCGCCCGCAAGGGCGACGGTCCGCCCCTCGTCATGGTGACGGCGTACGACGCCCCCTCGGCGCGGGTCGCCGACGCGGCCGGGGTCGACGTCATCCTCGTCGGCGACTCCGTCGCCATGGTCGTGCTCGGCTACGACGACACGCTCCAGGTGACCACCGACGACATGGCCCACCACGTCGCCGCGGTCGCACGTGCGAAGCCCCGCCCGCTGGTGGTGGGCGATCTGCCGTGGCTCAGCTATCACGTGTCGCGCGAGGAGACGGTGCGCAATGCCGCCCGGCTCGTCCGGGCCGGCGCGGCGGCGGTGAAGCTCGAGGGCGGCCGCAAGCGCCTCGACGCGGTCGAGGCGATCCTCGACGCCGAGATCCCCGTGATGGGGCACCTGGGGCTCACACCGCAGTCGGTGCACGCGCTCGGCGGGTTCCGGGTGCAGGGCAAGCGGCTCGACGCCGCCCAGGCGATCGTCGACGACGCGGTCGCGCTCGCCGACGCGGGCTGCTTCGCGATCGTGCTGGAGTGCGTGCCCGACGCGGTCGCCCGCCTCGTCACCGATGCGGTTCCCGTACCGACGATCGGGATCGGCGCCGGCCGCCATTGCGACGGCCAGGTGCTCGTGTACCACGACCTCCTCGGCCTCGAGGACCGGCGTGCGCCGAAGTTCGTGCGCCGGTACGCGTCCCTGGCGGCCGACGCCACCGACGCGGTGGCGCGATTCGCCGCCGACGTGCGCTCGGGGACGTTCCCGTCGAGCGAGGAGACGTACCACATGGCCGACGACGTCGCCGAGGCGCTCGGCCTCTACGGTGCCCCCGTCTGACACCCGCGCCCGCTTCGCCGTGGCGGCGGCCGCGGGTCTCGCCGCCGTGGTCGTGGCCGTCGGTCTCGCCATCGCGCTGTTCGGCGGTGAGCCCCGGAGCGCGGAGACCAAGCCCCCGGCAGGGTTCATCGTCGCCGCGCTCGAGAACGCCACGCCCGCCGAGGAGCCCTTCGCCGGCCTCACGGAGGTCCAGCTCGCGGTGGGCGGCTCCTGCCTCCGTCTCGTGGCCGCCGACGTCGTCGACGAGCGGGTCCAAGGGCTGCGGGGTCGATCCGATCTCGGCCCCTACGACGGCATGCTGTTCGTGTTCGACGAGCCGACCGCGAGCTCGTTCACGATGCGCGGGGTACCCGTACCGCTCGACATCGGGTGGTACGACGCTCGCGGGTTCCTGATCGAGCGGACCGCGATGGAGCCCTGCCCCGACGACCTCGAAGACTGCCCGGCGTACTCGCCCGGCTCGCGCTACCGGTTCGCGCTCGAGACGCTCGGCGACGAGCTTCCCGGCGGCGCGCTGGGGAGCTGCTCGGCGTGGCGGCGCTCGTAGCCGTCACAGCCTGTCGGTATGCTCCGCCCTGATAGGCCGCGTCGGGGCACGCCGACTACGCTGGCGTGCTCGATCCACAACCGATCCTGCTCCCGGCCCGGGCACCCTGCCCGGACGGCGGGAGCCCGCAGCCCCGGCTGCGGTCCGAAGGAGGTACGGGCCGATGAGGCCGTACGAGGTCATGATCATCTTCGACGCGGACCTGGAGGAGGAGACGATCCGGGCCGCGGTCGGTCGCTGCACCCAGCTCGTCGAGTCGAAGGGCGCCGAGCCCGGCTACATCGACTACTGGGGCAAGCGACGCTTCGCCTACGAGGTGGCGCACCGCCAGGAGGGCTACTACGTGGTCCTGCAGGCGATGGCCGAACCGCCGGCGATGGACGAGTTGCACCGGGTGCTCTCCCTTGCAGATGAGGTCATCCGTCACAAGGTGCTGCGAATCCCGGCAGAGGTCTACGGGCCGCCGAAGACCGCCGCGAGCGGGAGCGCCGGTACCGGCGCGGCGGAGGCATAGGAGAGGAATCACCATGGCCAACGGGAACACCGTCACGATCGTGGGCAATCTCACCCGCGACCCCGAGCTCCGTTACACGCCGAGCGGTCAGGCGAACGCCACCTTCGGGGTGGCCGTCAACCGGCGCTGGATGAACCGCCAGACCAACGAGTGGGAGGAGCGCGTCTCCTTCTTCAACGTGGTGTGCTGGCGGGAGATGGCCGACAACGTCGCCGAGTCGCTCGCCAAGGGCTCGCGCGTCGTGGTCACCGGCCGCCTCGAGCAGCGCTCCTGGGAGACCGAGAACGGCGACAAGCGCAGCGTCGTCGAGATCGTCGCCGACGAGGTCGGCCCGAGCCTGCGCTGGGCGACTGCCGAGATCAAGCGCAACGAGCGCCGCGGCGGCGGCGACTTCGGGGGCGACTCCGGAGGAGGAGGTGGAGCTGGGGGCGCGCCGCGCCCCCAGCCCGCCCCGACGGGCGGTTCGTCCCCGAGCTACGACGACTTCGGCGAGGAGCCGTTCTGAGGCAAGTGGCAGTACTGGTGTGGCGCCGTGAGACGTGGCGTCCGAGCGAGCGCCCGCAGGCCGGGTATCCCGGCCTGCAGCGAGCGAGGCAATAGCGATGGCCCGAGTGGCAGTACTGGTGTGGCGCTGTGAGACGTGGCGTCCGAGCGAGCGCCCGCGGGCCGGGTATCCCGGCCTGCAGCGAGCGAGGCGATAGAGATGGCGAAGGACAGAGGACGCGGCAAGGCCCAGTCGGAGCGTGACCGGCGCCGCCCCCCCAAGAAGAAGGTCTCGGTGCTCAACACCGAGAACATCACCTGGATCGACTACAAGGACGTCAACCTGCTGCGCCGGTTCATGTCCGAGCGGGCCAAGATCCGTGCCCGCCGGGTCACCGGGAACTCGGCCCAGCAGCAGCGGGCGGTGGCGCGCGCGATCCGCATCGCGCGGGAGATGGCGCTGCTGCCCTACAGCGTCCGTCAGGTGACGCAGCGCAGCAAGGGCGGGCGCGGTCGCGATCGCGACCGTGAGGCGCCGCGCGAGGCACCCCGTGAGCCGGGCTCGCCCCCGCCGCCCCCGCCGCCGCCCGGCGCGAGCACGGAGGGAGGCGCCCCGGTCGACACCGCGCCGGTCGAGGCGGATGCGGCCCCGACCGAGCCCGTCGGTAGCGCACCCGAGCCCGGCCCGGCCGAGGCGAACGAGCCGGAGGCGGGCGAGTGAGGGTCGTGCTGCGGGCCGACGTCGAGGCGCTCGGCAACAAGGGCGACCTGCTCGACGTGTCCGACGGCTACGCCCGCAACTACCTCGTACCTCGGGGCCTCGCCATCCGTGCCACCAAGGGTGTGGTGAAGCAGGCCGAAGCGATGCGGCGCAACCGTGCCGCTCGCGACGCGCGTGACCGCGAAGCCGCCCAGGCCCTGGCCGATCGGCTCGGAGCGCAGCGGATCGCGATCAAGGCGCGCGCCGGTGAAGGGGGCAAGCTCTTCGGCTCGGTCACCGCGGCCGACATCGCCGACGCCGTGCAGGCGCAGGCACAGGTGACGATCGACCGCCGCAACCTCCGGCTCGGCGAGCCGCTCAAGGAGCTCGGCTCCGCCGAGGTACCCCTGCGCCTCCACCCCGACGTCGAGGTCGTGCTCGGCGTCGAGGTCGTCGCCGAGTAGCGGCGCGCTTCTTTTCCCCAGCCCTTCCCCGCGGCCTGTGGACCGCTGACCAGCGGCTCCGCGCGTTTCCTGACGTTCGGGGCGGTAGTTGTCATACCCGGGCGCGATAACGGAGGCGTTGTCCCCAAGCCTGGGGATGATCCGAGCCGAGATCCACAACGAAGTCACAGGGTTTCCGGGCTAGTGATCCACAACTGTGAAACGCGACGATGCGCGGCCGAGCCCGGTGACGGGCGGGTTTCGGGCGTGTGAACAGCGCATCGAGAGGAGCACCGGTGGTCCAGTCGATCGAGGAGGTGCGGCGCCGCTCGGCGGGCCGAGTGCCGCCCCACAACCTCGAGGCGGAGGAATCCCTGCTCGGCGCCATGCTCCTCTCCCGCGACGCCATCACCGCCGCGGTCGAGGCCCGGGTCGACGCGACCGACTTCTACAAGCCGGCGCACGGGCACGTCTTCGAGGCCGTCATGGCGCTCTACGGCCAGGGCGAGCCGGTCGACCCGGTGACCGTCGCCGAGGAGCTGCGCCGGGCGGAGCTCCTCGACGTCCTCGGCGGGAAGGCCACCCTCCTGCGCATCCAGGCCGCCACGCCGGCCTCGGCCAACGCCGGCCACTACGCCACGATCGTGGGCGAGCTCGCGCTCCTGCGTCGCCTCATCGCCGTCGCCGGCGACATCGCCGAGATGGGGTACGAGGCCCCCGACGACGTCACCGAGACCCTCGACCGGGCCGAGTCGCTGGTCTTCGAGGTGGCCGAGAAGCGCGTCGCCGAATCGCTCACCGGCATCTCGGACGCGTTGCAGACGACGCTCGACCAGCTCGAGTCGATGTACGGCCGCGACGGCGACATCACGGGCGTACCCACCGGCTACGTCGACCTCGACGATCTCCTGCTCGGCCTGCAACCGTCGAACCTGGTGATCGTCGCGGCCCGGCCCGGCATGGGCAAGACGAGCTTCGCGCTCGGCGCCGCCGCCAACGTGGCCATGGAGAGCCGCCGCCCCACGCTGTTCTTCTCGATGGAGATGGGCAACCTCGAGCTCACCAAGCGGCTCCTCGCGGGCGAAGCGCGCGTCGACGCCCGCAAGCTGTGGAACGGCAACATCCCCGAGGGCGATTGGACGCGTCTGAGCCACGCCGTCGGCCGGCTCGCCGAGGCGCCCCTGTTCATCGACGACAACCCGCACACCACCGTGATGGAGATGCGGGCCAAGGCGCGGCGTGTCAAGGCGCGCTACGGCGACCTCGGGATGATCGTGGTCGACTACATCCAGCTGATGAGCAGCGGCGCCCGCGCCCGGGCCGAGAACCGCCAGGTCGAGGTGTCGGAGCTGTCGCGGGGCTTGAAGATCCTCGCCCGGGAGCTCGACTGTCCCGTGATGGCGTTGTCGCAGCTCAACCGGCAACTCGAGTACCGCCAGGACAAACGGCCGATGCTGGCCGACCTGCGTGAGAGTGGTGGCCTGGAGCAGGATGCCGACGTCGTCGCGTTCATCTATCGCGACGAGGTGTACAACCCCGAGTCGGACCAGCGCGGCACCGCCGAGATCATCGTGTCGAAGCACAGGAACGGTCCCACCGGGCACACCCGCCTCGCGTTCCTCGACCACTTCACGAAGTTCGCCAACATGGCGCGCGACTGACGCCCCTCCGGGCGGATCGGTGGTGCTCCACGGCGGTACGGTGGGTGCGTGGGTGACGGTGTGATCGTGAAGTCCGAGGAGGGCTTCACCACCATCACGATGAACCGGCCCGAGCGCCGCAATGCGCTCTCGCTCGAGCTCATGACCGAGCTCACGGGGGCGTTTCGCGCTGCGGGGGAGAGCGACGCCCGCGGCGTGATCCTCGCCGGGAACGGGCCCGTGTTCTCGGCGGGGCACGACTTCGCCGACCTGGCGGGCGCCGACGAGCACGAGCTGCGCCGCCTGCTCGTGGCCTGCACCGACCTGATGACCACGCTGCAGGCGATCCCTCAGCCGGTGGTCGCGCGGGTGCACGGCCTCGCTACCGCCGCCGGGTGCCAGCTCGTCGCCACCGCCGACCTCGCGGTCGCGGCCGACACCGCCGGCTTCGCCACGCCCGGCGGCAAGGGAGGCTGGTTCTGCCACACACCGCTCGTCGCCGTCGGCCGCAACCTCGGGCGCAAGCGCGCACTCGAGCTGGCGCTGACCGGCGACACCGTCGACGCGCACACGGCTGCCGACTGGGGACTCGTCAACCGGGTCGTGCCCCCGGCCGAGCTCGACGACGCCACCCTCGACCTGCTGCGGCGCGCCACCCGGGGCAGCGTCGGCTCCAAGGCGCTCGGCAAGCAGGCCTTCTACGCCCAGATCGATCTGCCCCAGCCCGATGCGTACGAGTACGCGATCGACGTGATGGCCCGCTCGGGCGCGAGCGCCGACGCGCAGGAAGGCTTCGCCGCGTTCCTCGAGAAGCGCCGGCCCCGGTTCGGCCGCGCCTGACCGGACACGCTCTGATCAGAACAGCCGGGGGTCGACGGGGGCACCCGCCCGGAGCTCTTCGAGATCGACCTCGATGCACTGCACGCCCTTGCTCTCGGCGAAGACGCGCGCCTGGGGTTTGATGCGCGTCGCCACGAACAGCCCCGCCGTCGGGGCGAGCGTGCCGTCGAGGTCGAGCCGTTCCTGGTAGCGGAGCAGCTGCTCGACGCCGGCGATCTCACCGATGCGCTTGACCTCGACGACCACGGCGCGCCCGTCGCCGTCGCGGCACAGCAGATCGACAGGCCCGATGTCGGTCGGGTACTCGCGGCGAACGACGCGCAGGTCGGCGCGCAGCGCCGCGACCCGCGCTGCCAGCAGCTCCTGGAGCTCGGCCTCCACGCCGTCCTTGGCCAGGCCGGGGTCGTCGCCGAGATCGACCGTGAGGTCGTGCACCACGTCGTGGAGCTCGATCGTCAGCCGCTCACCCTTGGGTGTGGTCGCCGTGATCGAGTCGTCCGTCTCGCGGATGCTGCACGGCGGGCTCATCCAGTTCAGGGGCTTGTACGCCTTCGTGTCGGCGTGGACGGCGACGGATCCGTCCGCCTTCAGCATGACGAGCCGCAGCGCGGGCGGGAGACGCGCTCCCAGCCGGCCCTCGTATTCGACCGAGCACCAGGCCACCAGCAGACGCACGGGCGGGTTGTAGCACAGGGTCGTCGTCACCTCTACGATGCCGCCGACCGCGACGGAGGAGATGTTCGGCCATGGTGCTGGGTGCGATCAACGACGATTCCTACAACCTCGTACTCGTCTTGCACATCCTGGCTGCGATCGTCGGCTTCGGTGCCGTGTTCCTCAACGCGATCTACGGAGCGCAGGTACGGGCTCGGCGCGGCCCGGAAGGACTGGCGATCTTCCAGGCGAACTTCCTCGTATCCAACATCGCCACGTATTTCATCTACGCCGTGTTCGTCTTCGGATTCCTGCTCGTGCTGATGAGCGACGACGCCTGGAGCTTCGGCGACCCGTGGGTGTGGTTGTCGATGCTGCTCTACGTCGTGGGCGTGGGGCTCTCGCACGGCGTGCTGCGTCCCAACGTCAAGCGCATGATGGTGCTCATGGAGGAGATGGTTGCCAAGGGCCCGGACGCGCACGCGCCCGGCCCGCCTCCGCAGGCGGCCGAGATGGAAGCGCGCGGCAAGCGCGTCGGCGCCACCAGCGCCACGCTCAACGTGCTGCTCGTGGTCATCCTGTACCTGATGGTCTTCAAGCCGGGCGCGTAGGGGCGAGCGGCCCCGCGATCCCTAGCATGGAGCCGTGAGCTTCTACGACGAGGTCCTCCGGGAGATGATCGCCGCCGTCGGGGCGGCGCTGTTCCTGGGCAACTTGGTCGCACTCGTCCGGCGTCGCAACGACCGGCACGCCGCCCCCGCCCGTCGCGCCCGGGCCGCCGGGGCCGATGCCGGGGCCGACCGCTCCGGCGACCTCGCCCAGGCTCCGGTGGCGCGCACCGTGCTGTACATGGCCCTCGGCTTCGTGGTGATGGTCTGGGGCATCGCGTCGGTCGTCGCCGGCTGAGCTCACGCCGGCGACACCGCGACCTCGGTCGCCTTGACCGACACCCACACCGGCGACCCTGGAGCGAGACCGAGCTCCGCCGCGGCCGACGGCGTGACCTCGGCCACCAGCGGCATGGGTTCGCCGAGCTGCACCCGCATTCGCTCGCCCTCGTCGTCGATCCCCTCGACGCGGGTCGCCCACACGTTGCGCGGGCTGCCCTCGGGCCGGCTGGTGTGCAACGACACGGCGCGGGGGTGGATTACGGCGTGCACGGCTTGATCGCGTCCGACCCCATCGGCGCTCGTCAGTCGCCCGCCGTTCGCCAGGGCGATGCCGGCGCCGTCACCCCGGCCGCGCACGAGGTTGACGCCGACAAAATCGGCCACGTACCGGGATCGTGGGCGGGCCCGCACCTCCGCCGGCGCACCGTCCTGGACGACCCGCCCGTCTTCGACGATCACGATCCGGTCCCCGAGCGCCATCGCCTCGATCGGGTCGTGGGTGACGAGGACCCGAACCCCGGGATACGAGGCGAGATGGCGCCGCAGCTCGCGGCGCGTCTCCACCCGGGTCGTTGCGTCGAGGGCCGCGAGCGGCTCGTCGAGCAGTACGAGGTGCGGGTCTCCCGCCAGCGCGCGCGCGAGGGCGACCCGCTGGGCCTGCCCACCCGACAACCGGGACGGGTGCGCGCCGGCGACACCGGCGAGGCCGACCCGGTCGAGCCACGCCGTCGCCCGCCGCCGGGCATCGCCGCGACCGACCCCGCGGGCACGCAGGCCGAAGGCGACGTTCTCGAGCGCGCTCAGGTGAGGGAAGAGGAGCAGGTCCTGGAAGACGACCCCGATGGACCGACGATCGGGA
>DASUUL010000118.1:0-17443 GCA_036374115.1 Acidimicrobiia bacterium
ACCGGCCAGTTCACGACGTTCCAGTCGCTGTTCCTCGGCGGAACCGTCGTGACGCTCGAGGGTCGCCATTTCGACCCCGACGAGCTCTGGCGCGTCGTCGCCCGGGAGAAGGTCACCAACATGGCGATCGTGGGCGACGCCTTCGCCAAGCCGATGGTGCGCGCCCTGGAAGAGGCGGAGGCACGCGGGGAGCCGTACGACATCTCGTCGCTCGCGATCGTGATCAGCTCGGGCGTCATGTGGAGCGCGCCGGTCAAGGACGCGCTCATGTCGCGCCAGCCGATGATCTGCTACGACTCGCTGGGTTCGAGCGAGGGCGTCGGCTTCGCCAACTCGATCAGCGCGCCCGGCGGCGAGACCCGCACGGCGAAGTTCACGATCGGCCCCCACGCCACCGTGCTCACCGACGACGGGCGCGCGGTGAGGCCGGGCTCGGGCGAGATCGGACTGCTGGCCGTGGGCGGCCACATCCCCACCGGCTACTACAAGGACCCGGCGAAGTCGGCGGCGACGTTCCGCGAGCACGACGGGCAGCGGTACTCGATCCCGGGTGACTACGCCACCGTCGAGGCCGACGGCACCGTCACGCTCCTCGGCCGGGGCTCGGTGTGCATCAACTCCGGGGGCGAGAAGATCTACCCCGAGGAGGTCGAGGAGGCGGTCAAGCACCACCCCGCCGTCCACGACGCCATCGTGGTCGGCGTGCCCGACGACCGCTTCGGCGAGGCCGTCACCGCGGTCGTGTCACTGCGCCCCGGTGAGACCGCGGCGGAGTCGGAGATCCTCGGTGCGGTCGAGGACAGCGGGCTCGCCCGGTTCAAGCGCCCGCGCCACGTGGTCGTCGTCGACGACGTCCCCCGCGCCCCCAACGGCAAGGCCGACTACGCGTGGGCGAAGACCACCGCCAAGGAGCACGTGACGTCGTGACGTCGCGACGCCGCGTGTGCGGACGCAGCCCCGATATCGACGTACTCGGGAGCCCCGGGGCCGGCGCGCGCAGGCGCTGTTCGGAGCGCTGGCGAGCGGAGCGAGCCGAGCGGAGACGCGAAGCGCCGAGCACGGCGACCCCGGGGCTCCCACAACCGGTCTGGCAAAACCGGTCTGGCAAAACCGGTCTGGCACGACCGGTTGTGGCGGTCGGGCTACTTGCCGATCTTGGCGAGGACGTCGCGGCTGGAGAGGATGAGCAGGTCCTCGCCGTCGACGGTGATCTCGGTGCCGCCGTACTTCGAGTACACGATGGTGTCGCCCGCGGCGACGTCGAGCGGGATGATCTCGCCCGTCTGCTCGGACCGGGCTCCCGGGCCCACGGCCAGAACCTCGCCCTGCTGGGGCTTCTCCTTGGCGGTGTCGGGGATCACGAGGCCGCTCGCGGTGGTCTCCTCGGCCTCGCTGGATCGAACGACGATCTTGTCCCCCAGCGGCTGCAGCTTCATCGACGCCTCCTGGAACAGATGAGAGGGGTGAACGGGTACAGAGCGATCGTTAGCACTCTACATGTGCGAGTGCTAACGCTAACAAAGGCCCGCGGCGGCGGGCAAGGCGAGGGCGCACGACGCGCCCGCGGCCGGGTCGTAGCCTGACCACGGATGTACCGGGAGTGGGCGCCGCCCTCGGCCCTGCGCGACCTGCTCGCCTGCGTCTGGGCGAGCGCCTGCGACGCCGTCGAGGGCGAGACGGTCCGGGTCCTGCCCGACGCCTGCATGGACCTGATGTGGATCGACGGGAGCCTGCAGCTGGCGGGGCCCGACGCTCCCGGCGGCGGCGGAGGTGCTCGTGCGCTCGGTGGCCCGGTGCGCGTCGCAGACCCCTCGGCCGGACCCGATCGTGGACGCCGTCGTGACCGCGGCTCGCCGGCCCGACGGACGACCGGTCGCGGTGGGCGCCCTCGCACGGGACCTCGGCCTGAGCGAACGCCAGCTCCGGCGGCGCGCCCACGTCGCGTTCGGTTACGGGCCGATGACGCTGGCGCGGATCGTGCGGTTCCAGCGCTTCCTCCGGCTCACCGAGCGCACCCCGCGGGCGCGCCTCGCGGTCGCGGCTGCGGCAGCCGGGTACGCCGACCAGGCCCACCTCACGCGGGAGTCACGCCGCCTGGCCGGCCTCACGCCCGCCGCGCTCGTCACCGAGCGGGCCGGTTGACCGTTTCGTTCAAGCCTGCGCCGGCGGCGGGGTCGAGAATCGCAGGATGGACGTGCAGTTCGTGGCGAGCGTGGCAGTGATCGTCCGCGATCCCGGCGCCGCCCGAGCCCTCTACCGGGACGCGCTCGGGCTCTCCTTCGAGGGGAGTCAGGGCGACTACCTGTTCACCGACCGGCTCGACGGGGTGAAGCACCTCGGGCTGTGGCCGCTGGCCGAGGCCGCCCAGGCGTGCTTCGGCGCCGACACGTGGCCCGACGAGCTGCCCGTGCCCCAGGCGAGCATCGAGTTCGAGGTCGACGACGTCGCGGCGGCGGCCGCGGAGCTCGAGGGCCGCGGCTACCGCCTCCTGCACGGCGCCAAGACCGAGCCCTGGTCACAGGTCACCGCCCGCCTGCTGAGCCCGGAGGGCTTGCTGGTGGCGGTCTGCTTCACGCCCTGGTACCACGACGAGTGACGTGGTGGAGCCGGGCGTGCTCGACGGGCCCGGACCGGCTCAGCCGGCGGTGGGGAGGCGCAGGTTCGGCTCGGCGCCGGCGTCGAGGGGCGTGGGGCCATCGGCCTGGTAGCGCCACCACGCGGTCGCGGCGATCATGGCGGCGTTGTCGGTGCAGAGCTCGAGCGGCGGCAGCAGCACCCGGCTGTCGGTGGCCTCGGTCGCCGTGAGCAGGCGGATCCGGAGCCGGGAGTTGGCGGCCACACCGCCGCCGAGCACGAGCGTCTTCGTCCCCGCCTCCGCCGCCCCCGCGACCAGCTTGGACACGAGCACGTCGACGACGGCCTCCTGGAACGACGCCGCCACGTCGGCGACGGGAGCGTCCGGGTTGCGCCGGACGTAGTTGACCACCGCCGTCTTCAGGCCCGAGAAGGAGAAGTCGGGCCCAGCGTCTCCCATCGGGCGCGGGAACCGGATCGCGGCGGGATCGCCCTGCGCGGCGACGCGGTCGATGGCGGGCCCGCCCGGGTACCCGAGCCCCAGGAAGCGGGCGACCTTGTCGAACGCCTCGCCGGCGGCGTCGTCGACCGTCTGGCCCAGCAGCCGGTACCGCCCGTGACCCTCCATGATCACGAGCATCGTGTGACCCCCCGAGACGATCAGCACCGCGAGCGGTGGCTCGAGGTCGGGTTCCTCGAGCCACGCGGCGTAGAGGTGCGCCTCCAGGTGGTTCACGGCCACGTACGGGAGATCGCCCGTGATGGCCAGCGCCTTGGCCGCGCTCACGCCGACGAGGAGCGCGCCGGCGAGGCCGGGGCCGTGGCAGGCGGCGACGGCCTCCACCCCGTCGAGGTCGACGCCCGCCTCCACCATCGCCTCGGCGATGACGGCGGTGATCAGCTCGACGTGGGCACGGCTGGCGATCTCCGGAACGATCCCGCCGTAGCGGGCGTGCAGGTCGACCTGGCTCGAGACGACCGAGGAGCACACGTAGCGGCCGTCGTCGACGACCGCGGCCGCAGTCTCGTCGCACGACGTCTCGATGCCGAGGATGCGCACGGTCGCCTTACCAGCGCCGCGGCGTCTCGAACGCGGTCTTCCCCCGAACGCCGCGCTCGATGCGGTCGAGCAGCTCGCCGTACGGTGCCCGATCGACCTCGTGGGCCCACATCACGAGCGCGTCCTCGTTGGTCTCGGCGTAGTAGTTCTTGCGCACACCGACGGGCCCGAAGGCGAACCGGCGGTACAGCTCCTGGGCCCCCTTGTTCGAGAGACGCACCTCGAGCGTGAGGTTCCGCGCCTCCCGCTCGATCGCCTCTCGGGCGAGCGCGAGGAGGAGGCGGGTACCGATCTGGTGGCGCTGCCACGCCGGATCCACGGCCAGCGTGGTGACGTGGCCGTCGTCACCGGTGAGCATGAGGCCGCCGTAGCCCACGACGTCACGCCCGATCCGGGCGACGAAATACGCCCGCGTCGACCGCAGCGCGAGCTCGCTCAGGAACAGCGACATGCTCCACGGGCGCGGGTACACCTGGCTCTCGATGCGCAGCACGGAGCGGACGTGCCGCCGGCGCATCGGCACGACCTCCACCACGAGCGCATCGGCCCGAGGTTCCACCGCCATCAGGAAGCCCGCCGGTTCCACTCGATCTCGGCGTCGGACTCGCGCAGGTACAGCGGGCGCACCGTCCACGGAGCCTCGAACTCCTCCCGTTCCACACGCGCGCTCGCGAGCTCGACGAGCGCGACCGCGCTCGGCGCCGTGAACGCGAGCCCGGCGTGCTCGGCCCGCTCGAGGCGGCCGAACTCGTCGGGGTAGGCCTCGCACCCGTCGCCCACGAGGAGCACCTCGTCGGTGCCGGCCTCGAGGTCGGCCACCAGATCGCCCGGCGGGCCGACCTCGTATTCGGACACCCGCTGCACGCCGCCGGGTACGGGCCGGTAGCGGGCGTGGAACACCTCGCGCCGCCGGGCATCGAGCACGGCGGCGATCATCCGGCTCGTGTGACGAACGGGATACGCGACGAGGTCGAGGCTCGGAATGCCCACGACGGGCACGCGCAGGGCCTGGGCCATCACCTTGGCCGTGGTCACACCGACGCGGAGGCCCGTGAACAGGCCCGGCCCGAGGCCGACGGCGATGGCGGTGAGGTGCCCGAGGTCGACGTCGAGCTCGTCGCAGAGATACCTGATCGCGGGCGCGAGCTGCTCGGCATGCCGGCGGCCACCCACCAAGGCCACCTCGCCGATCACCGCACCGTCACGACCGACCGCCACGCCGACGCGCGGTGTCGCGGAGTCCATGGCGAGCAGCAGCACGATCAGCCCGCCGCCGCCGCGGTCCCGGCGCCGCCGAGCGCGGCCGCGATGGCCTCGTCGCGCGCCCGCCAGGAAGGCCCTCGCAGGGCGAACGTGATCGTGCGGTCGTCGTCACCCGGCCCGGGCTCGAAGTGGACGTCGAGTCGTTCCGCGGGCAGGAAGGCGGCGACGAGATCGCCCCATTCGACGACGGTCACCGCCTGCTCGCCGAGGAGCTCGTCGAGGCCGATGTCGTGGAGCTCCTGCACGCGGTCGAGACGGTAGACGTCGACGTGGACGAGGGGTATCCGGCCCTCGTACTCGCGCACGAGCGTGAAGGTCGGGCTCACCATCGGCTCCGTCACGCCCAACGCGGCACCGAGGCCCTTCGCGAACGTCGTCTTGCCCGAACCCAACCCGCCGGCGAGCACGACGACATCCCCCGGGCGCAGCACCGAGGCGACCGCGTTCGCCAAGCGGGCGGTCTCGTCGGCGGACGTGGTCACCGCGGTGAACGGTTCGCTCATGCTCGTCGGGGCTGGCGGGCGAGCACCCGCTTCACCAGCACGAAGTCGGCCCGCGCCTGCGCGAGCGCCGCGCCGCCGTTGCGGAGCACGGCCGACGGGTGGAACGCGGGGATGAGCACCACGCCGTCCCGGAACGGAAACTCCCGGCCCCGGAGCTTCGTGATGCCGTCCTTGGTCTCGAGCAGCAGCTTGGTGGCGAAGTTGCCCAGGGTCACCACGACTCGGGGGGCGATGAAGTCGAGCTGCGCCTCCAGGTAGGGCCGGCACGACTCGATCTCGACCGGCAACGGATCGCGGTTGCCCGGCGGGCGGCACTTCACCACGTTGGCGATGTAGACGTCGTCGCGGGTCATGCCGATGCCCTCGATGAGGCGCGTGAGCAGCTGGCCGGCCCGGCCGACGAACGGGATGCCCTGGAGATCCTCCTGCTCCCCCGGACCCTCGCCCACGAAGACCAGGTCGGCGGCCGGGTCGCCGACCCCGAAGACGACCTGGGTGCGCCGCTCGTGGAGCGGGCACTTCGTGCACGCCCGCGCGTCGTGCTCGAGCTCGGTGAACGAGGCGAAGGGCGGCGGATCGGCGTCGAGCAACAATCAGGCCTCACCAGGGAGAACGTGCGGGACGATGCTACCGGGCGCTACTCGGCCGCGGCCCCGGAGACCGCCCCCCGGACGGCCGCGGCCACGGTCTCGGTGGCGAGCACGCGCAGGCGGTCGAGATGTCCCGCGACCGCCCCGGTGGCGAGGGTGAACGCCACGTCGCCGTCGAAGCGCGTGTGCGACGGGTGCAGGGCCCGGGCGAGGCCGTGCTGGGCGCTGGCGGCGAGCAGGTGGCAGTCGGCCTTGTCGAGACGGGCGCTGGTCGCGACCACCACGAGGGTCGTGTTCTCGCCCGGGCGGAACGGCGCCGGTTCGGGAAAGGCGACGGCGCCCGGTGGGGCGGTGGATCCGGCGAGCACCCGGCCGTCCCCGGCCACCACGTCGCCGATGGCGTTGACCACGGCGAGCGCGCCGACAACGGCCGCGCCGTCGGACGCCGACGCCGACCCGAGGCCTCCCGGCACCGCGTGCTCGGGCCCCCGCCACTTGCCCACCGTGACCCCGCGGCCGGCGCCCACCGAGCCGAGCGCGAGGGGCGTGGCCCGCTCGGCGGCCTCGGCGGCGGCGCGCCCCTCGACCGGACCGGGGCGCTCGCCACCGGCCGCCGTCAGATCGAAGACGGCGGCGGTGGGGACGATCGGCACCGGCCCGGCGCCGGTGGCGTAGCCGCGGCCCTGCTGGGCGAGATGGCGCATGACGCCGTCGGCGGTAGCGAGACCGAACGCGGAGCCGCCCGTGAGGACGACCGCGTCGACCTGGGCGACGAGCCTCGCGGGGTCGAGCAGCGCGACCTCGCGGGTCGCGGGGGCGCCGCCGCGCACCTCGCCCGATCCGACCGTGCCCGGCGGCGTGAGCACGACCGTCACGCCCGTGCCGGCACCGGTCCAGTGACCGGCGCGAATGCCGGGAACGGCGGTGATCAAGCGACCCGGGCGCGACGGCCCGGACGACGGGGCGCGGCGCCACCGCGGGGGCGCGGCCACCATCTCCGGCGGGGCCCGCGCGCGCGGACATCACGGGCGAACTCGACGATGAGGTCGTCGATTTCGTCGGTGCGCTCGAACATGAGCATGTGCCCCGCACCCTTGAACACCTCGAGGCGGGCGTCGGGAATCAGGTCGGCGATGCGGCGTGACTCCGACGGTGGCGCGAGCAGGTCGGCGGAGCCCGACAACACGAGGGTGGGCAGATCGATGGAGGGGAGGTCCGGGGTGAGGTCGACGCCGAGCAGGGGCCGGATGGCGTTCTGGCTCTCCTCGCGCCGGCACTCGGCCATCATCCGGCGCGTCAGCTCCACCTGGCTGGGCTGTGGGTCGCGGCCGAACCCCAACCGCGCCAGGAAGAAGCCGAGGTTGCGCTGCGACATGACCTGGGAGGAGTCGGGGCCGCGGCTGGCGACGAGCTCCGCCAGGCTGCGCACGAGCGGCGACGCGCTCAGGTGGGTCTTCGCGAACGTCGACATGAGCACGAGCCCCCGGACCCGCTTTCTCGCCGTCGTCGGCTGGTGGATCGCGAACGTCTGCGCCGCGATCCCGCCCATCGAATGACCCACGACGACCACGTCGCGGAGGTCGAGGCGTTCGATGACAGTCTTGAGGTCTTCGGCCAGGTTCTCGACGGAGTGGCCGGCGGTACCGCACTCGGACTCGCCGTGCCCGCGGTGGTCGTACGCCACGACGCGGAGCCCGCGCTCCGGGAGGGCCTCGAACTGCCTGTACCAGAGGCGCACGTTGAGCGTGACGCCGTGCGAGAACACCACCGTCGGCCCCCTGCCGCGGCTGATCGTGTACAGGCTGCCGCCGTCGTGGCTCGGGATGCGGCGCGCCTCGTCGAAGGGAGGGGTGAGGTCGCGCCCGCTGTCGGGGTCGGGGCTGCGGCGAACGCCGGCGACGACGGCCCGCTCGGCGGCGTAGGCGGCGCCGGCGATGCCCCCGGCGACCCCGGCTCCCTGCAACGCCCGTTGCCACCACGGCCGGTGGGTCACGGCGCTACCGGTAGCGGCGGGGGACGCGCGAGCCGATCCCGCACACGATCTCGTAGGCGATGGTGTCGAGGCGCTCGGCCCAGTCGCCCGCGCTGATCTGCTCGTCGCCCTGTCGGCCGATGAGGACGACCTCGTCGCCCACTTCGACGGGCGCGTCACCCGCGTCGACCAGGAGCTGGTCCATGGTCACGGTGCCGGCGATCGGATGGCGGCGCCCGCCGATGAGCACCTCGCCCCCGCGCAGGCCCAGGTTGCGGGGCACGCCGTCGGCGTAGCCGACGGGCACCGTGGCTACCCGGGCGGGAGCGGCCAGCTCGTAGCGGAGCCCGTACGAGACGCGGGCGCCGGCGTCGAGCTCCTTCACGTGCGAGACCCGGGCCTTGATCGTGAGAACCGGCTCGAGCGCCATGCGGTCGGCGAGAGCGGGTGCGGGTGGGACACCGTAGAGCGCGATGCCCACGCGCACGAGGTCGTAGCGGGCCTCGGGAAAGACGAGCAGGCCGGCGGAGTTGGCCGCGTGCACGAGCCGGGGACGCAGGCCGCGGGTCTCGAGGGCGGCGACGACCTCGTCGAAGCGCGCGATCTGCCCGGCGGTATACGGGTTGTCGGGTTCGTCGGCGACGGCGAAATGCGTGCACACACCCTCGAGATCGAGCTCGTCGCGCGCCGCGATCGTCTCGGCGAGCGCGAGCGCGTCGGTGGGCGTACAACCGACCCGATGCATGCCGGTGTCGACCTTGAGGTGGACGGGGAGCGGATCGCGGGCCCCCACGTCGACGACTGCCTTCGCCAGCATCTCGATGCCGGGGAGCGTGTAGACGACCGGCGTCAGGCCCCGGGTCACGACCGCTTCGGCGGCGACGGAGTTGGTCGGCTCGGACAGCACGAGGATGGGTGCGCCGAGGCGTGGGTGCTTCTGGGACAGCTCGACGCCCTCCCACACGGTGGCGACGCCGAGCCAGCGGGCGCCGGCGTCGACGGCGGTCCGCGCGGCCTCGTAGGCGCCGTGGCCGTAGCCGTTGGCCTTCACCACCGCGAGCAGCTGCGCGGGGGCGGCGAGCTCGCAAAGACGCGCCACGTTGCCGGCCAGCGCGCCGAGGTCGACCTCCCCCCAGACGCGTCGGGTCAGCAGCGGCTCGGTCATCGGATCAGGTGGCGGCGGCGAGATGACGCACGAGATCGCCGCGGGCGACGATGCCCAACAGGGCGTCACCGTCGACGACGGGCACGTGGGTGACGTCACGGTCGTGCATGGTGGTGGCGAGCGCCTCGATCGGATCGTCGGGTCCGATGGTGGCGAAGTCGGTGGTCATCACGTCGGCGACGCTCGAGCCCGCGACCTTCTTGAGCTCGTCTTCGAACCGGTTCAGCGCCGACGGGAGCACGAAGTCGGCGCCGAGGAAGCTGATCGCCGTGGGCACGTGCACGTTGGCCTCGGACACGATGAGGTCCTCGTCGCGCAGGAGGCCGACGAGCTTCCCGCCGGCGTCGACGACCGGCGCCGCCCCGATCTTCTTCGCCGCGAGGATGTCGGCGGCCTCCGCCACACCCTGGTCGGGCCGCAGGGTCACGACGTCGGTGCTCATCACGTCGCGGACGACGGTGCTGTTGGCCATCCTCACTCCTCCTCGATCTCGCGCAGCGTAGGCGGGAGCGCGCCGATGAGGTCACTCGCGACCAGACCCTCGTGGCCGGCGTGATCGGCGGCGCGCCCGTGGAGCCAGGCGGCGGCAGCGGCGGCGTCGAACGCGCTGCCCCGGCCGCCGGCGAGCACCGCCCCCACGACGCCCGAGAGCACGTCACCCGTCCCGGCGGTGGCCAGCCAGGGCCCGCCCGTGGGATTGATCGCCGCTCGGCCCCCGGGTTCGGCGACGACCGTCGCCGGGCCCTTGAGCAGCACGACCGCACCCGAGCGCCCGGCGAGCCGGCGGGCGGCCGCGAGGCGATCCGGGCCCACGGGCTCACCGGCGAGGCGGGCGTACTCCCCCGCGTGCGGAGTGAGGACCGTGGGCTCACGACGGGCGCGCAGCGGTTCGAGGTCACCGGCCAGAGCGTTGAGACCGTCGGCGTCGACGACGAGGCGCACCGGCGCCTTGGCAACCAGCTCGCGCACGCCGGCCGCGATCCGTTCGTCGCGACCGAGGCCGGGACCCACCACCAACGCCCGGAACCGCTCGACCTCGTCGAGGGCATCGGTGACCTCGGCGAGGTCCTTGGTGATCACCTCGGTCCCGGCGGCGCGGATCGCTGCGTCCCCGTTACCGGGGATGCAACACCAGACGATCCCCGCGCCCGTTCGCATCGCGGCATGGCTCACCATGAGCGGCGCGCCCGTCATCCCGTCGGAGCCGCCCACGACCATGACGGCGTCCTGCCACTTGTGGGCGTCGGTGCGCCGGGTCGGCCGGGAGAGGAGCACGTCCCGCGGTTCGGTCACTCCCACGGCCGGATCGCCGACGTCGATGCCGATGTCGGCAACCACGACCTCGCCGGCGCGATCGGACCCCGGGGAGAAGAGCAGGCCGGGCTTGATCGCGGCGAAGGACACGGTGCGGCTCGCCTGCACGGCACCGCCGTCGGCGTCGAAGTCGCCGGTGAGCCCGTCGACGCCCGACGGGACGTCGACCGCGACGACGGGCACACCGCCGCGGGCGAGCTCACCTGCCACCCAGGCGGCGTCGCCGCTGAGCCTTCCCGTGAACCCCGTCCCGTACATCGCGTCGACGGCGGCGTCGGCGCGCCCGAGCGCCCTGGTGAACCGGTCACGGTCGATCCCGTCCTGCAGCTCGAACGCGGCCACGCGTACGCCCCAGCTTCGCAGCACCCGCGCCGCCACCAGGCCGTCGCCGCCGTTGTTGCCCTTGCCGCACACGACCACGACGCGCTTGCCGTAGGTACTGCCGCACTCCTCGCGCACCACCCAGGCGACCGCGCGACCCGCCCGCTCCATCAGCACCTCGACGGGCGTGCCGGCGGCGATGGCTCGCCGGTCGGCCTCGGCCATCTCGGCGGGGGTGAGCACGGGTCGCACGGCGCCCGCCCGACAGCTCAGCCGAGCGCGATGGCCACGGCCATGGCCATCGAGTCGGTGTGCGTGAGAGAGAGGTGCCAGCCGGTGACGCCCCGACGGGCGGCGAGCGCGGTGGCCCCGCCCCGCAACACGAGCCCGGGCGCTCCGCTCTCCTGTCGTGCCACCTCGACGTCGCGTAGCTTGAACGCGCCCAGGCCGACGCCCAGCGCCTTCATGACCGCTTCCTTGGCCGCGAAGCGCGCCGCCAGGCGGGGGGCGGGGTCGCGGTGGCGCTCGGCGTAGGCCCGCTCGTCGTCGCTGAAGAGCCGCTCCCCCAGCTTCGCCCGCCGGGCCATCGCCAGGCGGAACCGCTCGATCTCCACCAGGTCGGTTCCGAGTCCGACGACGACTCCCGTACGGGCGCCACTGCGGGGTACAGGAGACCCCTCTTCGACACCGGGACCGCCCGTCATGGGGTGTTCCAGCGGTCGGCGAGGTCGGCGACGGGTTCGGTGAGCAGCTCGGTGATGTCGAAGTCGGCGAGCCGGGCGTCGTCGAAGGTGGGCTCGGTCTCGGTGACCTGGTCGCGGAGGGCACCGTAACGGCCCCGGTAGCCCTGGAGGACGCCCCGGGCAGCCTCGGGCGCGAGCCGTTCGCGGAACGCCACGTGCAGCAGGGTGAGGCCGGTCGCCTGGTTGCCCTTGACCTCGGGAACGATGACGAGGGTGCGGCCGTCGCGCCGGCCCCGGGCGACGGTGACCTCGCGCTCGACCGCGGCCCTGCGCTTCGTGCCGAGCAACCGCGGATCGCGATCGGCGCGAGACGGGATCCCCACCGAGATCCCGCCGCGGTCGACCACGTGGACGGTGGCGCTCTCGCCGTCGACGTCGCCTTCGATCCGGTAGCGGGTGAAGCCGGTGACCCGCTCGATCGCGGGATCGAGATCGGCGAGCGTGCGCAGCGCCCGGTACGTGAGGCTGTCGCGGGCGACGCCGGCGGCGACGAGCTCTCTCACGAGCGGAACCTGCAGCAGCGTCTCGTCGGAGCGCGAGATACCGACCGTGACCGTCTTGGCCTGGTGCTTGATCGCGTCGATCGGGCGGGTGAGCTCGTCGATGGCCCGGGTGAGCGCCGCGGTGAGGTCCTCCACGACGGTGCTGGGCGTGCCGACCTTTCCCAGCTCGACGTGATACGAGTCGAGGGACACGGCGCCGGTCGCGTACCGCAGCAACGAGCCGAGCCGCACCGCCGTGCTCGCCTCGAGGTTGCCGTCGTAGCCACCGGTGGTGAGACCGGCGAAGAAGTGCGAGGCCGTGAGGTCGAGCTCGGGGGCGAGGCGCTCGAGCAGGTCGGGGGCGCCAACGGCTCCGTCGCGCGCCAGGGTGGCCTCGATCGCCATGCGCGCCTGGCGCAGCGGCAGTGCCGACGCGTCGACCGCGAGGGCGGCCTCGTAGCCGAACAGGTGCCCGGCCACGGTCGCGAGCACGAAGCCCAGCCCGGGATGGACCGCCGGGACCGTGATGGTCTCGACCGCGCTGTGGAAGCGCTGCTCACCTTCGGTGGCAATCACGATCGGCGTGGCGCGGTGCGCCCCGAAGATCGCGACCTCCTTGGCGACGTCGTCGGCGTTCGACCCCGAGAGCCCGGGCGCACACACCAGGATCAGCGGCTCGGCCGACAGATCGATGTGCTTCTTGTCTTCGGTGGCGTCGCAGGAGATCGACTTGTAGCAGAGCTCCGACAGCTTGATCCGGATCTCCTGCGCCGCGACCCGGTTGACGCCGTTGCCCACCACGGCCCAGTACCGATGAACAGGTGCGTGACGCTGGGCGACGGCGGCAATCGCCTCGCGGGACTCCACGACGGCGCTCATGGCGTCGGGCAGCGCGCGCAACCCCTCGAGCAAGGTGTGCGAGCCCACAGGGTCGGCCGCGCCGACCTCCTGCCCGAGTGCCACCGCGAGCAGGAAGCCGGCGGCGACCTGGGAATAGAACGCCTTGGTCGACGCCACGCTCATCTCGACGTCGCGGCCGTCCGACGTATAGAGCACGCCGTCGGACTTGTCGACGAGGTCGCTGTTGCGCCGGTTGACGATCGCGACCACCGCGGCCCTGCGGGCACGCACGAGGTCGACGGTGCGATTCGTGTCGGTCGTGGTGCCGCTCTGGCTGATCGCGACCACCAACGTGTCGGACATGTCGTCGCGCAGCGCGAAACCCGAGAGCTCGGTGGCGGGCACGGCGTTCACCGTGAGCGCATCGCCCACCACACGCCCGAGCGCGGCGGCGAGGCTCTGCGCGGCGACGGCGGCGGTCCCCTGCCCGATCGCGACGACCCGCCGGATCGTGCCGTCACGCAGGGCAGCCGCGAGCGCCGGGGGCAGCGTCTCGGGGCCGACGGCGGCGCGCAGCCGGCCGTCGTCCCCGGTGGCGATCTTGCCCCGCAGCGTCTTGCGGAACGACGCCGGCGCCTCCGAGATCTCCTTGATGAGGTAGTGGCGGAACGCCCCCCGGTCGATGTCGCGGGTCGTGATCTCGGCACGCTGGATCTCGGCCGCGCCAACGGGTAGCTCGGTCCCGTCGTAGGCGAGGCGACGGATGCCCGCGAGCGTGCCCGCGCCGGCGGTGTCGAGCACGACGATCTGCCCGCGTGTCGCGCTGGCGCGCGTGGGATCCGCCGGGGTCTCGCCGTCGAGGCGCAGGTAGCGCGGCGTCTCCTCGACGAGCCCGTACGGCTCGCTCGCCACGACGAAGCAGTCCTCGGCGAGGCCCACGTAGAGCGCCTGGCCGCTCCCTCGCAGTGCCAGCAGCACCCGGTCGGGCGCGGCCGCGGCCTCGGCCGCGATCGCCACCGAGCCCTCGAGGCCGGCCACCGTCGCCCGGAAGGCCTCCTCGATCGACGCGCCGGCGGCGATGCGCCGCGACACGAGCGTGGGGATGACCTTGGCGTCGGTGGTGATCTCGGGCGCCACGTCGAGCTGCTCGAGCACGGCGAGGTCGGCGTAGTTGTCGACGTCGCCGTTCAGCGCGGCGGTGACGTAGGGCCCGTCGCGCCGAGCCCGTTCCTCCTGGTTCAGCGGATGGGCGTTGGCCTCCGACACGATCCCCACGCTCGCCCAGCGGGTGTGGGCGAGCACGACCGCGCGGGCGCCGGGGTCTCCGAGGGCGAGATGGAGGAGCGGATCGGCGCGCAGCGCGGCGCGTAGGGCGGCGGTGTTGTCGCCGAGCTCGCCGATCTCGGCCGCCGCCTTGTAGACGAGGCTCAGGCATCCGGGCACCGGCGCGCGCACCGCGCGGGAACCGAAGAGCGGATCGGCGCGCTCCTCCAGCAGGCGGGCGACGGAAGGATCGGCGAGGTCGAGACCGTGGTCGCGCACGAGGACGTGCAGCCCCGCCGAGTCGCGGCCCCGCACCTCCAGGCGGTCGAGGGCCGACAGCGCCACCTGCACCGACGTGAACGCCTCGATCGCAGCCGGTCCGGCGTCGGGACCGGCGAGGTCACCGACGGCCACGGCGGTACGGAGGCGATCGCGCGCCACCGCCCACACCGCGTCGCGCAGGCGCACCATCGCGGCGTTGACGGTCTCCCAGTCGCCCGGCGCCACGCCGGCAACGCCGCCGGCGTCGTTTCCGGCGTCGAGATCGGACTCCAGCCGCTCGAGGGCGAGCCGGAGCGCCTCGGCGTGGTGCTCGATGGCGACGAACCCCGCCCGGTCCTCGAGCAGGCACCGGACGCCCGGCGTGCCCCGAAGCTCGGCGTCGACGGCCTCGATCCGCTCGGCGGCGGCGGCGAGGGCGGCGAGGTCGGCCTGCTCGAGGGCGCTGCGGGCCGCTTCGAGCCCGCCGGCGAGCTCCGAGGCGTTCGGCACCGCGCGCTCGCTGGGTCGGCGGACCACCGCCACGATCCCGCACATGCTCAGTCCAGGTTAGGGGTCCCGCACGCGCGCTCGGCGGCGGCGGCCAACCGGTCGGCGATGGCCTCCGCCTGATCGTGCGTGGGGGCCTCGACCATCACCCGCACGACCGGCTCGGTGCCGGAGGGCCGCACGAGCACGCGTCCCTCGCGGCCGAGGTCGCGCTCGGCCGCGCGCACCTCGGCGCCGAAGCCGTCGGCGCTCGCCAGCCCGGCGCGATCGGCGACGCGAACGTTGCGCAGCACCTGAGGCAGGCGCGTCACCACCGCCGCGACCTGCGACAACGGCGCTCCGCGACGGGCGACGAGGTCGGCGAGCAGGAGCCCGGTGAGCGTGCCGTCGCCGGTGGTTGCCAGGTCGGCGCAGATGACGTGCCCGGACTGCTCGCCCCCGAGTGACAGGCCGCGTGCTGCGAGCGCGGCCAAGACGTGGCGGTCGCCCACGGGCGTCTCCACGAGCGCGATGCCGTGGTCGTCGAGTGCGCGGCGAAGACCCAGGTTCGACATCACGGTCGCGACCACGGCGTCGCCGCGCAGCCGCCCCCGGGAACGGAAGTCGAGGGCGAGCGCCCCGAGCATCTGGTCGCCGTCGACGAGCGCGCCCCGCTCGTCGACGCCGATGACGCGGTCGGCGTCACCGTCGAAGGCCAACCCGAGGTCGGCGCCGGTCTCCACGACTGCCTGCTGGAGGCCGGCGGGCTCGGTGGAGCCGCACCCGGCGTTGATGTTCGTGCCGTCGGGACGGGCGTTGCGGACGTCGACGCGCGCGCCGAGCTCCTCGAAGGCGAGCGGCGCCGCCTCGAACGCGGCGCCGTGCCCGCAGTCGAGCACGACGCCCACCCCGTCGAGCCGGCGACCCTCGAGTGCACGCACGAGATGGTCCAGGTAGTGACGACGCCCGTCGGCGATGCCACGGTCGAAGCCCACACCCGCGCCCTCGGGGGCGCCGGTGGGTACCTCGACCGCGAGCTTGCGCAGCTCGGCCTCCACTTGACGCTCGGCATCGTCGGGGATCTTGCGTCCACCGGGGGCGAACAGCTTCACACCGTTGTCGACGAACGGGTTGTGGCTGGCGGAGATCATCGCGGCGGGAGCGTTGCGGCGTTGCGCGAGGTATGCGAGCCCCGGTGTCGGCAGAACGCCGGCGCGCAGGACACCCGCGCCCTCGGCGCACAGCCCGGCGACGAGCGCCGCCTCGAGCATGGGACCCGACCGGCGGGTGTCGCGGCCCACGAGGAACGCTCGCGTCGACCCGAGCACGCGCGCCGCGGCGCGACCCAGCGCGGTGACGAGCTCGGGTGTGAGGTCCCGGTTGGCAACACCCCGAACACCGTCGGTTCCGAATCGGAGCGTCATGTCGTGGTCGATGCCCGTCCTGAGGCCGCCATCGTGATCGTCAGGGGCGGAGGGTGGGGGGTGAGGCGGGGCGGGTCGGGGGCAGGGCCGGCATCGCTCCTTCGCGCCTACCGCTTCGAGTACTGCGGCGCCTTGCGGGCCTTCTTCAGGCCGTACTTGCGCCGCTCCTTCTCGCGGGCGTCACGGGTCAGCAGACCCGCCTTCTTGAGCGTCGGGCGGGCTTCGTCGTCGAGCGACACGAGCGCCCGGGCGATCCCGAGCCGCAGCGCTCCCGCCTGCCCGCTGACGCCGCCGCCGGCGAGGGTGGCGTCGACGTCGTACACGTCGGCGGTCTGGGTGAGGCGCAGGGCCTCGGTGGCCACGACGCGGTGCGTGAGCGTCGGGAAGTACGTGTCGAAGGGGCGGCCGTTGACGGTGATGACTCCCGAGCCGGCGCGCAGGCGGACGCGGGCGACGGCGTCCTTGCGGCGGCCGGTCGTCTGGATGAGGGGCTTGGGCACGCGCGACTCTCCTGGCTCAGCGCTTCCCGGCGAGCGGCCGGGCTTGCGGCTGCTGGGCAGCGTGGGGGTGGGTGGGCCCGGAGTAGACCCGTAGCTTCTTCAGCTGGCGCCGGCCGAGTCGACCCTTCGGGAGCATCCCGCGGACCGCCAGGCGCACGACCTTCTCGGGATCACGGTCGAGGAGGTGCTCGAGCGACTCGGACCGCAGCCCGCCCGGGTACCCGGAGTGGCGGTAGTAGAGCTTCCCCGTCGCCTTGCGCTCCGTGACCCGCAGCTTCGCCGCGTTCACCACGATCACGTGGTCGCCGGTGTCGACGTGAGGTGCGAACGTGGGCTTGTGCTTGCCGCGCAGCAGCGTGGCGGCCTCGGTGGCCACCCGGCCGAGGACGGCGTCCTCGGCGTCGATCACGTGCCAGGCGCGCTCGATGTCGCCCGCTTTGGGGGTGAAGGTCCGCATGGGAGGTTCCAGCGTAGCCGACCTGCCCGTTTCCCCGGAAAACGCCGTCCCGGGGTCCGGGTAGCCTGCCCGGCGTGACGACCACCGCCCCCCGGGAGGCCGCCCACCGGATCACCCCCGAGCGGGAGACCGCGGTCGAGGCGGCCCTCGACGTGCTGCTCGACGCCGCGCTCGAGCCGGTGGTCGACATGGCCCTGGTGAGCCGCGACGGGGGTTACGAGGCCC
>DASUUL010000119.1:0-4084 GCA_036374115.1 Acidimicrobiia bacterium
CAGCCGGCACCGATACCCGCCTCGACGCGCCCGCCCGACAGCACGTCGAGGGTGGCGAACTCCTTGGCGACGACCGCGGGATGCTTGTAGTCGTTGCCGAGCACGAGCGTGCCGATGCGCAGGGTCTCGGTCGCCTCGGCCGCCACCGCGATCCCGACCATGGGCGCGAGCTCGGTGTCGACGAAGTGGTCGGGCATGTAGAGCGTGGAGTAGCCGAGCGCCTCGATCTTGCGCGCCTTCTCCCGCCAGGCGCGGCCGTCGGGGGACGCGGCCGTCTGCACGCCGAAGCGGAACTTGCGATCGTGCGCCATCGCTCTGGCTCCCTCGCTCGGCGGCAGGTTACCTGCCGCCGCCCTCCGGGACGCTCGTCCGCACGATACCCAATCCCTAGGTCCCCGCGAGCCGGTCGACGACCGGAGCAAACTGCTCGAGCACGTCGACGCCCACCACGTGGTAGCTCATCTGCCAGCGTTCGCGACGAGCGAGCAGGTCGTCGACCATCTCGTCGACTGTGCCGGCGAGCACGACGGGCGCGTGCAGCGCATCGTCGGCGGTGACACCGAATGCCGGGGCCATGCTCTCGGCGAGGCCACGCCGGTCATCGGTGAAGAACGTGAACCCGACGAACGCCTGCACCTCGAGCTCGTCGAAGCGGTCGCCCGCCGCCTCGCGCACCCACGCGACCTTCTCGTCGACCGCGGCCCCGGTGATCGAACGGGCGGCGTCGGGGGTGGTGGCCTCGCCGCCGCGCAGGTTGGCGTTGATGCCCACGATGTCGGCCTCGCGCGCCGCCAGCGACAGCACCTTCTTGCCGCCCCCGCCCACGATGATCGGCGGGTGGGGCTGCTGCACCGGCTTGGGGTCCCCGTCGAGGTCGGTGATCGTGTAGTGCTCGCCCTCGTAGGAGAACGGCTTGTCGTGCATCAGCCCCTTGAGCACCGCGATCGACTCGGCCAGGCGGGCGATGCGCACCGACGGTGGATCGAGGGGGATCCCGGCCTTCTCGTAGTCGGCGGTCATCCACCCCGCGCCGATGCCGAGCTCCAGGCGGCCGTCGGACAGGAGGTCGACGGTGGCGGCCTCGCGGGCGAGCACGACCGGGTGCTTGTAGTCGTTACCGAGCACGAGCGTGCCGACCCGGAGGCGCTCGGTGGCCTCGGCCACCATCGCCATCGCCGGCATGGGGGCGATCGGGTGGTCGACGAAGTGGTCGGGCACGAACCACGTGGAGTATCCGAGCGCCTCGGCCTTCCTCGCCCGTTCGCGGTACACGTCCGCCGACTCGCCGTGAGAGGCCATCACCCCGAAGCGAAACTTCCGGTCGTGCGGCATGCGCGCCGACCCTAGCGTCCACCCGAGACTCGAGGCCGTGGGGTCCGGAATCCGGACCCGTGGGCCTCGAGTCTGGGGATTCAGCGCCCGGTGGAGCCGAAGCCGTCGGCGCTGCGTCTCGTGTCGCCGATGTCGGGCACCTCGACCCAGTCGATCGCCTCGACCCGCTGCACCACGAGCTGGGCGATGCGGTCACCCCGGTGCACCTGGTACGGCTCACCCGGATCGGTGTTCACGAGCACCACCTTGAGCTCGCCCCGGTACAGCGAGTCGATGAGGCCGGGCGTGTTGAGGCACGTGACACCGTGGCGCAGTGCAAGCCCCGAGCGGGGCAGCACGAACCCGGCGTAGCCGGGCGGGATCGCCACTGCCACGCCCGTCGGCACGAGCGCCCGGCCGCCGCCCTGCGGGACGAGCGCGTCCGTGCGGGCGTGCAGGTCGTAGCCGGCGTCGTCGGGGTGCTGGGCCTCGGGGAGCGGCAGCGCGGGGTCGAGGCGCTGGATCTCGATCTGCACGGGCACGGAGCGTACGCGCCCGGCGCCGCGCCGCTCCGACGGGTCAGGCGGCGGTCAGGTCTCCCGCCAGCTCCTCGCGCTGCGCGTCGCCGAGCTCGACATCGGCCCGGTAGTTCGGGTGCTCGACCACGAGGTGCACGGGGCCGCGCTCGAACGCCTCGACCTGCTCGGGCGTGAAGCGGAACTTCAGGTAGTGCACGGTGGTGGTGACGTCCTCGCGGGTGAGGCGCGCCTCGTCTTCCGGGATCGACGGCACCTCGCCGGCGCCGTCGAGGCGGAACGAGACCGCCCGCTGGATGCCGACGAGCTTCGGGAGCCACTCGTAGAGGCGGGCCTTGTCGTCGATCTCGATGAAGAGCGTTCCCGACAGCTCCCCCGGCTCGGGGATGAGCTCGTTGTAGGTCTCGATCTCGTGCTGGATCTGCTCGTCGGTGACCATGCGCTCGACCCGGGCCATCTCCTGGATCTGGAACCGCATCGTGTCGGTGTTCTCGAACGTGACGGTGAGCAGCTCACCGAGATGAATGCGGCGCCGCTTCTTCATCTCGATGATGCGCGAGCGGAACTCGGCGCGCTCGCGCTCGTACTCGCGCATGTCCTTGATGTCGGCGAGCGTGAGCTTCTGCATGACCGTCAACCTTCCTCCTCTAGTCCGTAGGCCCGCGCCAGCACCTGCAGCGGGTGCACCGGCTGCTTGGCCGTCTGCTCGAAGATCGCCGTGTTGGAGAGCTGGCAGTCGCCCGCGATGAGCTGCGCGTCGGATTCGCGCACCTTCTCCATCAGCGGCTTCGCCACCTGCTTGGCCATCTCGACGTTCTCGGCCCGCAGGCCCCACGTGCCGTCGATGGCCGAACAGCGCTCCACCATCGCCACCTTGGCGCCGGTGAGTGCCATCAGGTCGCGGCTCTTGGGGCCGATCTGCTGGGCGCGGTAGTGGCACGCCGCCTGCCACAGGATCGACTCGTAGGTAGTGCCGTCGAACTCGGTGTCGAGCGGCTGTTCGCGGTGCCGGTTCATCAGGTACTCGGACGCGTCGTACGTGTGCTCGGCGACCCGGCGGGCCTCGTCGGTCCCGAGGAAGTCGCCGTACTCGTTCTTGATCACGTACGCGCACGTCGGCTGGGGCACGACCACGTCGTGGCCGGCCTCCACTGCGGGGAGGAGCCGGTCGACGTTCGTCTGGGCGTGCTCCCGGAACTTCTTCGTGTCGCCGGCGTCGAGCCACGGCATCCCGCAGCACACCTGGCCCTCGGGCAGCTCGCAGGTGAAGCCGTTGCGCTCGTACACGCCCACCATCGCCTTACCGATCGCGGGCTGCTGGTACTCGACGAGGCAGGTGGGGAACATCCCAACGGCGCCGCGGTCGGGAGTGTCTGCGGCGCGGGCGGTGGTCGCCCCCGCAGCCCGGCGCCGGAACCACTTCGAGAACCGGACCTTCGCGAACGTCGGCACCAGCCGGTCCTTGGCGATACCCGTCGCCTTCTCCATGAGGCCGCGGGCGAAGCCGACCTCGTTCATCTTGTTGACCACGGGCGAGAGCGTTGTGGCGACCTTTCCCTGGAGGTCGGTGCGGGCGAGGAGCCGGGCGCCCCTCTGCACCTTGCCCTCCTCGCCCTGGATCACCAGTGAGCGCAGCATCAGGCGCGGGAAGTCGACCACCCACTCCTGCTGCTGATCGGGTGTGTACGGGCACACCACGTAACAGAGCTTGCACTGGTAGCACTCGTCGACGACCCGCTGGTGCTCGGCATCGCTCAGACCGGTCACGGCGTCGGCGTGATCGGCCTCCTCGCGCTCGTCGACCATGCGGAACAGCGACTTGAAACTCGGGCACAACCGCACGCACAGCCGGCAGTCGCTGCAGATGTTGAACGTGCGGTCGCGCTCGGCGCGAGCGTCGGCGGCGTCGAGGTATTTCCCGTCGGTGGGCTCGTAGAGATGCTGCGCGGTCACCGGTCGCCCTTCTCTTGCGGAGGGGACGATGACGGCCCCGGGCCGAGCCCGGGGCCGCCGTCGTCGGGTGGAGGGTGGGGGTTGGGGGTTGGGGGTTGGGGGGTGCGGGGGGTCAGCTCCCCACCGACTCCAGGCCCTGGGTGAAGCGGCCGGCGTGGCTCTTCTCGGCTCGGGCCAGGGTCTCTAGCCACTCGGCGATCTCGTCGAGGCCCTCGTCGCGGGCGATCTTGGCGAAGCCGGGGTACATCTCGGTGTACTCGTAGGTCTCACCCTCGATCGCGGAC
>DASUUL010000120.1:0-9468 GCA_036374115.1 Acidimicrobiia bacterium
CGGGCTCGCCGGCGCCGGGGTCGGCGCCGGCGACACCGTCGGGGTGCTGTGCCGCAACCACCGCGGCTTCGTGGAGACCACGGTGGCGCTGGGCAAGCTCGGCGCCGACGCCCTGCTCCTCAACACCGGGTTCGCCGCCGCCCAGATCGCGGACGTCGCCGCCGCGCACACGCCGCGCGCGCTCGTGTACGACGACGACCTCGCGTCCCGGCTCGGGAACCTCGGCCCGAACGTCACGCGCATCCGCGCCTGGCCGGTCGACGAGCGGGCCGGCGGCCCCACGGTCGACGAGCTGATCGCGGCCGGACCGCCCACCGCGCTCGCGGCGCCCGACCGCGCCGGTCGCCTCATCGTGCTGACCTCCGCCACCACGGGACCACCGAGGGGGGCGGCCCGAGGGCCCGTGACCTCCGTCGACGGCGCGGTCGCACTGCTGGCGCGCATTCCTCTGCGCAGCCGCGAGGCCACGATGATCGCGGCGCCCCTGTTCCACTCCTGGGGCTTCGCGCACTTCGCCCTGGGGCTCTCGCTGCGTTCGACTCTCGTCCTCCGCCGCCGCTTCGACGCCGAGGCGACGCTGGCCGCGGTCGCGTCCACCCGGGCCACCGCCCTGGTGGTCGTGCCGGTGATGCTGCGACGGATCCTCGCCCTCGGGCCGGAACGGCTGCGAGCACGCGACGTCTCCTCGCTGCGCGTCGTGGCGGCCAGCGGGTCCCCGCTGACCGCGTCGCTCGCGACCCGCTTCATGGACGAGTTCGGCGAGGTGCTCTACAACCTGTACGGCTCCACGGAGGTGGCCTGGGCCACCGTCGCCACCCCCGACGACCTGCGGGCGGCACCGGGAACCGCCGGGCGCCTTCCCCGCGGGACCGTCGTGCGGGTCTTCGACGATCACGGCCACGACGTGGCGCCCGGCTCGCCCGGGCGGATCTTCGTCGGCAACCGGATGCTGTTCGAGGGATACACCGGCGGCGGCACCAAGGAGACGATCCGCGGCCTCATGAGCACCGGCGACGTCGGCCACTTCGACGGCGCGGGGCGCCTCTTCGTCGACGGCCGCGACGACGACATGATCGTGTCCGGCGGCGAGAACGTGTTCCCGAGCGAGGTCGAGGAGCTGCTGGCCCGACACCCCGCGATCGAGGAGGCGGCGGTGGTCGGCGTGCCCGACGACGAGTTCGGTCAGCGGCTCAAGGCGTTCGTGGTGACCCGCGCCGGCGCCGAGCTGACGGCCGACGACGTGCGCGGGCTGGCGCGCGAGCAGCTCGCCCGCTTCAAGGTCCCTCGCGAGGTGGAGTTCGTCGACGACCTGCCCCGCAACGAGACCGGCAAGATCGTCAAGCGCGCCCTGCCCTGACGCCCACCGGCTCCGCCAGGTCGTGGAAGGCGCCCGCGAGCCGGGCCGGCAGCGCCGGCGGGTCCGGGACGGTGTCGGGGCAGCTCACGATCCCGAACCACAGCGTGTCGAGATAGCTCTGCACCGTGACGTTGAGACCGGTGCCGAGCGCGAGCGGGCCCATCGGGTACGCCGCGGTCATCCGCGCTCCGGCGCAGTACAGGGGCACGGACGGGCCGGGGAAGTTCGACACGATGAGGTTGCACACCGGCGGCATGCGCGCCGTCAGACCGAGGCGCGACTCGAGGCCGCCCATCGCCGCGAGCACCGGAGCCGGCGTGACGTCGGCGAGGCGCGAGACGGTCTCGGGCCCGAGCACGCGGTCCTGCGCCTTGGCAGCCCGGGAGCCGGCGGCGATCGTGCCCAGCCGCGTGACCGGGTCGTCGACGTCGGTGGCGAGGTCGACGAGCATCGCCGAGAGCCGGTTGCCCATCGTGCCCCGGTCGTCGGCGGTCCGCACCGACACCGGCACGCCCGCGACCAGGGGCGGGTCGGGGTGACCACCGTGATCCTCGAGGTGCCCGCGCAGTGCGCCGGCGCAGACGGCCAGGATCACGTCGTTGACCGTCACCCCGGCCGCCTTCGCGACCGCCCTGACCTCGCGGAGATCGGTCTGCGTGAAGGCGACGTGTCGACGGCCGGTGACCGGCCCGTTGCAGCGCGTGCGGGGCGCGTCGAACGGCGCCGGGGGCCGGCTCGCGTGCTCCCGGTTGTGGCGCCGGAGCCGCACCGCGGCGGCCGCGGTACGCGCCAGCCCGGCGGCGGTGGCCATCGGCAGGCGGAACAGGTCCCACACCGCGTCGCGCGCGAGCGCGAGCCGGGAGGGGACGGGATCGGGCTCCCACTGCGACTCGAGCGGGACGCGCTCGGGATCGGGCTCGGCGTCGAGCAGGTTGGCGGTGAGCTCGGCGCCGGAGACGCCGTCGATGGCGGCGTGGTGCACCTTGGTGACCGCGCCGACCATCCCGCCTTCGAGGCCCTCGAGCACGTGCATCTCCCACAGCGGTCGTGACCGGTCGAGCGGCCGGCTGAGCACGTCGGCGCTGAACTCCTCCAGGTCGCAGGCCCCACCGGGGGCGGGCAGCGTGGCGCGGTGCAGGTGCGCGTCGAGCTCGAAGCCCGGATCGTCCACCCAGACGGGGCGGTGCATGTGGCCGGGCATCTCGACCAGGCGCCGCCGGAACGGGGTCAACAGCGGGAGGCGGTCCTCCACGAGGCGGCGGAGGCCGCCGAAGGTGTAGCCGCCGGGTGCGGTCGACGGGTCGAAGACGCACGTCATCCCCACGTGCATCGGGGTCGCCTCGCTCTCGAGGTACAGGAACGACGAATCCAGGCCTTCGAGTCGCTGCACGACTTCACCCCCAGGCATCGGGTTCGGGGATCCGGACCGTCGCGACCCGCCTCGCGGCGAGCCCGGATCGGCACATCGTCGGCTCCGCTCCGAGATGGCCTCCCCGCGCGCTACCCGGCGGCCCGAGCCCGTAACCACCCCCGCAACCACGCGGGCGGCGAGCCCGCACCCGGGGGAGAATGGGCGGCATGCTGCGACGGGCCCGACCGGTCCCGAGCCCCCCGCCGCGCCGGGAAGGGACCGTGCCCCTGCCCGACGGGCGCCGGCTCGGCTACGCCGAGTACGGCGACCCGAACGGCCCGCTGGTGTTGTGGTTCCACGGCACGCCGGGCGGGCGGCGCCAGGTCCCGCCGCTGGGGCGGCGCGCCGCCGCCGATCTCGGGCTGCGCCTCGTGTGCGTCGAGCGCCCCGGGGCGGGCGACTCCACCGACCACGCCTACCCGACGATCCGCGACTCGGCTCCGGACCTCGCCGTCGTCGCCGACCATCTCGGCCACGACCGCTTCATGATCGTCGCGCTGTCGGGCGGGGGCCCCTACGCCCTCGCGTGCGCGCACGAGATGCCCGACCGGGTGGTCGCCCTCGGCATCCTCGGTGGTCTCGTACCCACCAGCGGCGACGAGGCCGCCGCCGGTGGGATCGTGGCGCTCACCCGCCCGTTCAACGTGCTGCTCACCGCGTTCCGGCGACTGCTCGGACGCGGGCTCTGGGCGTTCGTGCGCGGGGCCGAGCCCGCCGGCCACCTCATGTACCGCGCCTACACACGTCTGCTCCCGCACGGCGACGACAAGGTGCTCGCCGATCCCGAGCTCGAGGCGATGTTCATCGACGACATCAACCGGGCGGCCCGGCGCCGGTTCCACGCGTTCGTGAACGACCTCGTGCTCGTCGGCCGCCCCTGGGGCTTCTCGGTCGCCGACGTGCGCGTGCCCGTGCGCTGGTGGCACGGGGACGCCGACCCGTTCGTCGCCCTCGACCAGGCGGAGCGTACGATCGCGCTCCTCGCCGACGTGGAGCTGACCGTCCGCCCCGACGAGAGCCACCTCGGGGGCTTCGCCGTCGCCGACGAGGTGTTGGCGGTGATGGCCTCGCACTGGAATGCCGTCGGCTCACCCGTCGTCGGTGAGTGAGTACCCGGCCGACTGCCACGCCGACATCCCGCCGAGCACGTTCACGACGCGCCCGTGGCCGTGGCGGGCGAGGAGGCTGGCGGCCACCGACGACCGGTAGCCGCTCCCGCACGCGACCGCGAGCGGCCCGCCGGCCGGCACGTCGTCGAGCCGCTCGGGCAGCTCGGCGCCGGTGACGAACACGGCCCCGGCGACGTGACCGGCGGCCCACTCCGCGGGCTGGCGCACGTCGAGCAGGCGCACCTCGCCGCGCTCGAGGCGGGCGCGCAGCTCGTGGACCGTGATCTGGGGCAGGAACTCGACGTCGCGCGCCGAGGTGCGCCACGCGAACATGCCGCCGGCGAGCCAGCCCGCCGGCAGCTCGTAGCCGATGCGGAGGAGGTCCCAGGCCGCGGTCCACAGGTCGGCGGGATCGTCGAGCACCAGCAGCACGCGCGCGTCCTCGGGGAGCACGGTGCCGGCCCACGTGGCGAACGACGCACCGAGCCCGACGTTGAGCGCGCCCGGCACGTGGCCGCCGCCGAACGCCTCGGGCGAGCGCACGTCGAGCACCACCGCGCCGTCGCCCCGCGCCTTCTCGAAGTCGTCGACGCCGAGCGCGGGCGGCTCGGCCAGCACCCCGAGGCGGGGCACCCCGGCGAGGTTGTGGCGCCGCATGCGCCGCCAGTACGGGGGCACCGCGGGGAGGTTGTCGAGGCGCAGGCACTCCTCGACGAACTCGTCGGTCGACGACACCCGGGCGAGGATCTCGTTCGTCTTGCGCTCGAAGCCCACCGTGGTCGACAGCCGGCTGCCGATGCTGGCGCCGCACAGCGACCCGGCGACGTGGGTGGGGAACACCTCGACGTGGTCGGGGAGCTCGAGGATCGTGCGCTGGATCGTGTGGCAGAAGGCGCGGGCGTGCTCCTGGGCCTCCTCGCGCCCGCCGAGCAGGTCGGGACGGGCGAGGTCGCCCACCAGCAGCGCCCCGCCCGACAGCAGCAGCGCGGGCTCGTCGCCGGCCTGGCGGTCGTAGAGCAGGAGGCTCAGGTGCTCGGGGGTGTGGCCCGGCGTGTGCAGCACCTCGACGCCGACCTCGCCCAGCTCGAGCAGCTCGCGGTCGCGCACCGGCCGGTGGTCGTAGCCGAGGTCGGCCGCCGCCGAGCCGAGGATCTCCACGTCGCCCCGCCCGCCCACCTCGCCGAGGCCGCTCAGATAGTCGTTGTGGCCGTGGGAGTCGAGGGCGTACGCGACCCGCAGGCCCTGCTCCCGGGCGACGGCGAAGTAGGAGTCGACGTCACGGCGAGGATCGAAGACGAACGCCTCCCCCGTCTCCTCCGACCCGAACAGGTACGAGGCGTGCCCGAGACCCTCGAGATAGAACTGGCGAAAGAACATGCGACCCTCCGCCCGGCGACCCGGCTCGAGCGGACGATACCCACGCCCGCCCGGGCCGATGCTCGGCTCCCCGCCGTCGGCAATACTGCGGGGTGACCGCGAGGAAAGGCGGTACGAGGTGAGCGTGGTGCCCTCGACCCTGCCGACCAGCAACGAGGCCGGCCTCGACCTCGCGGCGCGTCATCTCTCGGCCGCCAAGATCGCGGCGTTCCGCGCCCTCGGCCTCAGCATCGTGCAGGGGCGGCGCGAGGGCGTGTACGTCCACGACCTCGACGGCAACACCTACATCGACTGCCGCAGCGCCGGGGGCGTGTTCGACTTCGGCCACCGGCCGCGCTTCGCCATCGACGCCCTCACCCGCGCGCTCGAGGAGCACGGCGACCTGGGCGACTGGCTCCTGCCCTCGGCCGTGCGGGCCGAGGGCGCGGCCGCGCTGGCGCGGGTGCTGCCGGGCGACCTCCGTTACACGTTCTTCACGCCCGGCGGCGGGGAGGCCGTCGAGGTCGCGTGCAAGCTCGCGCGCGCGGTGACGCGCCGGCCGGGGATCGTCGCCGCCGAGCACGGCTACCACGGACACGTGGGTTTCGCGCTGGCGATGGACGAGGAACGCGACTCGAAGTGGTTCGCGCCGCTCGTGCCGGGCATCGCCAAAGTGCCCTTCGGCGACCTCGCCGCCGTCGAGGGCGCCGTCGACGACCGGACCGCGGCCGTGTGCATGGAGACCGTCCCCGCGACCGCGGGCTACCCCGTCCCGCCGGACGGCTTCTGGCCCGGGGTGCGGCGGCTCTGCGACGAGCGCGGGGCGCTGTTGATCCTCGACGAGGTGCAGTCGGGCCTCGGCCGTACCGGCACGGTCTGGGCGTGCGAGCACTGGGACGTCGAGCCCGACCTGCTGGTGACGGGCAAGGGGCTCTCGGGGGGCGTGTACCCGGTGTCGGCGTGCTGCTTCGGCGACCGCGTCGACGCGTTCTTCGGCGAGGACCCCATCTTCCACCCCTCGAGCTTCGGCGGCTCCGAGCTGGGCGCGGTCGTGGCGGCGGCGGTGGTCGACAAGGTCACCGAAGACGGCTTCCTCGCCCACGTGCAGGCGATGGGCGACCGGTTCCGGGCGGGGTTCGACGAGCTCTGCGCCCGGCACCCCGACGTGCTCGTGCGCAACCGCGGCCTCGGCCTCATGCGGGCGCTCGACACGCCCTCGCCCGAGGTGTGCCAGCGACTGGTGTTCCACACCATCGCCAACGGGGTGCTCGCGATCCGGGCGAACAACCGCCAGGAGACCCTGCTGGTGATGCCGCCCCTCGTGATCTCGGCCGACGAGGTCGACGCCGTGCTCGCCGGCATCGGCCGGGCCGTGGCGGCCGCGACCGCATGACGGCGGCGCCGGACCTCGAGGCGCTGGAGGCCGACGTCGCCCGTGCGATCGCGACCGGTGACACGTCGAGGCTGCACATCGTCGGGCACGGCGAGATCAGCCTGGTCCTCGGCTGGCCGGCCGAGAACCCCGCGGTCGTGTGCAAGCGCCTCCCGCCGCTCCCCGACCTGGCCGCGTTCCACGCCTACCGCGACGTCGTGCTCCGCTACGTCGACGAGCTCCGCCGCGGCGGCGTGCACGTCGTCGACACGGAGGTGCGCGAGCTCGTCCGCCCCGACGGCCGGGTGGTCGGCTTCCACGTCCAGCCGCTCCTCCCCGGCGACGCGCTCGGCACCCGGGTGCTGCGAGCGAGCGCCCCCGCCGCCGGCCACCCGCTCCTCGACGCGGTGGTCGAGGCGGTGGCGGGCGCGACCACCGACCGGGTCGGGATCGACGCCCAGCTCAGCAACTGGATGTGGCTCGACGGCGTCGCCTGGCAGCTCGACCTGACCACGCCCTTCCTCCTCGACGAGCGCCGCCGGCCCCGCTTCGACCTCGCGCCCTTCCTGGCCTCGCTGCCGGCCGTCGCCCGCCCGATCGTGCGGCGCGAGATGCGCAAGCTCATCCTGCGGTGGACGACGCCCCGGGGCGCGCTGCTCGACCTCGCCGCCAACCTCCTCAAGGAGGAGCTGAGCGGCTGGCTCGACCCGGCCCTGCGCACGGTCAACACCCGGGTGTCGCCGCCGATCACGGACGCCGAGGCGCGGCGCGTCCACGCGAGCGATCGCCGGCTGTGGCCGTTCCTGTTCCGCCTCGAGCACGTCGAGCGGTGGTGGCAACGACACGTCCGGCGCCGGCCCTTCGACTTCCTGCTCCCGGAGCGCACCACGTACGAGGAGCACCAGCGGGCCGAGCGATGACCCAGGCCGGCCGCACCGTCCTCACCACCGGCGCCAACTCGGGCATCGGGCTCGCCACCGCGCTCGAGGTCGCCCGCCGGGGCTTCCGATCGGTCGGGAGTGTGCGCTCGGAGCCCAAGGCGAAGGTGTTGCAGCGAGCGGCGGCCGACGCCGGCGTCGAGGTCGAGACCGTGCTCATGGACGTCGCCGACGCCGCCGCCTGCGCGGACGTGGTCGGCCGGCTGCGACCGTTCGGGCTGGTGAACAACGCCGGCCTCCCGATCACCGGAGCGGTCGAGGAGGTGAGCGACGAGGAGGCGCGGGAGGCGCTCGAGGTGATGGTGGTCGCGCCGATGCGACTGGCGCGCCTCGCCCTCGCGCACATGCGCGAGCGGGGCGAGGGGCGCATCGTGAACGTGTCGTCGATCGCGGGTGTGTCGACGTTGCCGCTCGTCGGCTGGTACCACGCGTGCAAGCACGCGCTCGAGGCCCTCTCGGACGCGCTGCGCATGGAGGTCGCCGCCACCGGCGTGAAGGTGGTGCTCGTGGAGCCGGGCGGGTTCAAGACCGGCATCTGGGAGGATCACGAGCGCGAGGTCGAGGAGCGGGCGGGGTCGCCGTACGCGGGCGGGTACGGCCGGACCGTCACCATGACCCGCTGGTGGCAGCCCCTGATGGGCGAACCCGACCGCGTCGCGAAGGTCATCGCGGGCGCGCTGGCGGGCCGGTCCCCCCGTGCCCGCTACCTCGTGGGCCACGACGCCCGGATGCTGGCCGCCATGAGCCGGCTGACGCCGACGCTCGTGAAGGACCGGGTCACCCGCATGATTCTGGATCTCTAGCCCGATGCCCTAGAGTGGGCGCAAATGTCTCAGGCCGTCGCCCTGGGAGTCCCTCTCCCCCGCACGCTCTCCTGGCCCGTCGTCACCCGCAAGTGGGCGACCCGCCTCGCCCTCGGGTTCGTCGCCTTCCTGGTCGCCGGCAATCTCCTGATCCTGGGCGCCTCGATGATCGCCCGGGCGACCGTCGACACGGGCGAGGTCAGCGGCGTCGAGCAGGTCGGCAAGCTGCGCCCCGTCGACGAGACCGTGTGGCGCGGCGCCGTCCCGAGTCGCGCCGGGTATCGGGACCTGGCCGCGGCCGGCGTGACCACGGTCGTCGACCTGCGCGCCGAGGACGACGCCGCCGAGCACGATGCCTTCATCACCGGCCTCGGGATGGAGGTGGTGCACCTGCCCATCCGCGACGGCCAGACCCCGACCGGCGCGGACGTGGACCGCTTCCTCGAGGTGGTCGGCGACAGCCCGGGGCGGGTGTTCCTCCACTGCGGCGCCGGCATCGGGCGCACCGGTGCGATGGTCGCCGCCTACCTCGACGAGACCGGCGGCGCCGGGGCGGCGTCCGTCGTGAGCCACAATCTCGCGGTCGGGCCGCCCTCGCTCGAGCAGATCGTCTACGCCATCGACGGCGGCGACAACCCCAACGTCGTGGTGAAGGCGGTCAGCCGCACCCTCGACGCCCCCCGCCGCATCTGGCACTCGCTCTAGCTCGCGCCGGCCTCACCCGGAGGCGGTGCCGCTCACCGGTTCGAGCCCGCGCACCGCGGTGACGTCGCCGAGCACGCGGTCGACGGTGAAGTCCTCGAGGCAGCCGACGAGGCGCTGCTCGGCGTTGGTGCCCAGCGCGGGCTGCACCGTGATCGCGAACTCGCCGTCGCCGCGGGCGTCGAACGACTGGAGGCGCACGCCGTCGACGGTCTGCTGGCACACGGCCCACAGCCCCTCGGCGGCGAGCTCGCGGTCGTAGTGGTCACGGGTGTCGACCTCGAGGATCACCTCGCTGCGCGTGCCCGGCGCGGGGTTGTCGGGCCGGTTCTGGGTGGCGGCGGCGAGCGCACGCACGCCGATCCCCCCGAGTGCGAGCACGGCCAGGAAGCCCGTGACGATCCTCATCGCCGGCTCGCT
>DASUUL010000121.1:0-7175 GCA_036374115.1 Acidimicrobiia bacterium
GAGGTACTCACGGCGGCGCCGGTGATGGAAGATCAACACCGCGCCGGCCGCCGCGAGCACGAGCGCCCCCTGCACGACGCCCTGGAGCACGCGGTCGTTCTGGCTGACGTCGGAGCCGGTGTCGAGCTCCTCCTCGAACTCCTCGTCGAACTCGAAGTCCTCGAAGTCTTCGAAGTCTTCGAAGAAGACATCCCCGGAAGACTCGTCGTCCTTGATCTTCTCGGTCAGGGCGGAGACGATCACGGTGCTCGCGATCAGCGCCGTGAAGATGGCGATGAAGCTGACGGTGGCCACGTACAGCGTGACGGTGCGCTTGCCCGTGGGATCGACGTCGCGGCCACCGGCGAGCACGAGCACGACCAGCGCCAGGAGCCCGAGCGGCAGGACGATCGCGAACGCGAGCAGGAACGTGAAGCCGTCGAACAACCCGTCCATGAATTCGCTCCCTTGCTCGGAGTCGGCGCGGAATCTAACCGGTGTCGGGCGGTGCGAGGAGTCTCACGAGCCCTGGAGCTTCGGCATCTCCTTCTCGAGCTCGGCGACGGTCCAACGGTCGCCCTTGTCGATGGTCTCGGTCATCGTCCACGGCTGGAACAACCGCACGACGCCGCCCTGGACGAAGAACGTCGACCCGGTGAACGGGCATGCCTCCGTCGCCAGGTAGGCGACCAGGGGCGAGACGTTCCCGGGCGCCCACGTGTCGAAGGCACCTGGGTCTTCCGGTGCCTTGACCGCTTCCTCGAGCCCGGGGGTCTGCTCGGTGAGGCGGGTGCGGGCGGCCGGGGCGATGGTGTTCGAGCGCACGCCGTAGCGGCTGAGCTCCTGGGCGACGATGTTGGAGAACGCGGCGATCCCGGCCTTGGCCGCGCCGTAATTGGCCTGGCCGGGGTTCCCGAGGAGCCCGGAAGTCGACGACGTGTGGACGACGGCCGCCTTCACCTCCTTGCCCGCTTTCGACTGCTCGCGCCAGTAGTTCGCCGCGAACCGCGTCGGGCAGAAGTGCCCCTTGAGGTGCACATTGATGACCGCGTCCCACTCCTGCTCGGTCATGTTGACGAGGACGCGGTCGCGCAGGATGCCGGCGTTGTTCACCAGCGCGTGGAGGTCTCCGAAGGTCTCGACCGCCAGGTTGATCAGCCGTTGCGCGCCCTCCCAGTCGGACACGCTGTCGACATTGGCGACGGCCTCGCCACCCATCTCCTTGATCTCGTCGACGACGAGCTGCGCGGGGGCGCGGTCCTCGCCGGTGCCGTCGATGTCACCGCCGAGGTCGTTGACCACCACCTTGGCGCCCTCGGATGCGAAGAGCAACGCGTGCTCGCGGCCCAGGCCGCGACCGGCCCCGGTGATGATCGCGACGCGTCCGTCGAGTGCACCCATGATGGTCTCCTGTGTGATCCGGCCGAGTTGCCAAGTGGCGTGGCCAAGTGGCGTGGATGGCAGTCGGCGACCCTACAGGAACAGGGTGACTTCCTCGCCCCGGCGGAGCTGCGTACCGGGGTCGGGGTCCTGCTGGCGCACCCGGCCGCCGGGCTCGAAGTTGTCGACGTCGGGAACGAGGCCGACCTCACGCAGCAGCGCGCTGGCGGCCTCGACCGTCTGGCCGCGGACGGCCGGCACCGCGACGAGCTCGGGGCCCTTGCTCACGACCACCGTCACGGTGGAATCGCGTGCCGCTTCCACGCCCGCGGCCGGATCGGTGCGGACGACGACGCCCGCGGGCACCGTGTCGCTGAACTCGTCGGCCTGCTGCACGCCGAACCGGCGTTCGGCGAGGGCGGCCGCCGCCTCCTCGAAGGTCACGCCGACGACGTCTGGCACCGGCACCGGGGCGGGCCCGGCGCTGACCACGAGCGTCACGGTCGAGTCGGGCGCGGCGTCGGCGTTCGCCGCCGGCTCGGTGCGCAGCACCAGCCCCTCGGCGACCTCCTCGTGGTGCTCGGTGACGACGTTGACCCCGAATCCCGCTCCGGCGAGCACGAGCTCGGCTTCACCCTGCGCCTGTCCGGTCACGTCGGGAACGGGCACCGGCGGCGGGCCGCGCGACACGAAGACGGTGACGGTGCCGCCTTCGCTCAACCACTCCCCCGCCCCGGGCGATTGGCCCACGATCACGCCCTGCGGGTCGTCGGAGTCGCGCTCACGGAACTCGAGGAGCACGCCGGCGTCGCTGGCGCGCGTCACCGCCTCCTCGCGGCTGAGGCCGACGAGGGAGGGGGCGGGAACGGTGGCGCCGCCCGGACGGGCGAGGAAGAGCCCCACCGCGATCGCCACGACCAGCGCGACGGCCACGCCGACGACGATCGGGACCGCCCGCGACGAGCCGGTGCCGCGCCGCGGGACGGTGACGGGCTCCACCGCCACCGTGGCGGCGTCGCCGTCGCTCGCAGCGCCGGGACCGTCGTCGGCGTCCTGGTCGAAGAGCGCCCCGGTCCGGCGGTGCTGCGTGGGATCCGGATCGTCCACGACCGAAGGGCTCAGCCCCGCCAGCGTGAGCGGCGTGGGGGGCGGGAGGCGCTCGGCGGCGTCGGAGACCGCCTCGCCCATCGCCCGGGCGTCGGGGTACCGCTCGTCGGGAAGGGGCCTTCCGGCGCGCTCGACGACACGGCCGAGCGGCCCGAGCTCGTCGGGGGCGAGGATCGGCTCCTGGGTGCGCGCCGCGAGCGTGCCGAGCGCGGTGTCGGACGCGAACGGCACCCGTCCGGTGACGGCCTCGACCAGGACGAGGGAGAGCGCGTAGAGATCGGCGCGCCCGTCGAGCGGCGCGCCCGACGCCTGCTCGGGAGCGGCGTAGCGGGCCGTGCCCACCACCGCACCGGCGGGCTCGGTCCACGAGGCCTCGGCCAGCGCCCGGGCGAGGCCGAAGTCGGCGACGCGGGCGATGCCGTGCTCGTCGAAGAGGAGGTTGGCGGGCTTGATGTCGCGGTGAACGAGCCCGCGTGCGTGGGCGTAGTCGAGCGCAGAGGTCACCTGGCGCCCGAGATGGGCGGCCTGGGCGGCGGTGAGGCGCGTCCCGCGGTCGAGGACCGAGCGCAGGCTGCCCCCGGCGAGCAGCTCGAGAACCATGAAGGGGACGCCGCCGTCCTCTCCCCAGTCGTAGACCGCCATGACGTGCGGGTGGTGCAGCGAAGCGGCCAGCTGCGCCTCGGAGCGGAAGCGCCGCAGGAAGCCGGCGTCGTCGGCGAGCGCCGGGTGCAGCACCTTCACCGCCACCCGGCGGCGCAGGCGTACGTCGTCGGCCACGTAGACCCGACCGCCGCCACCCGCGCCGATCGAAGCCATGAGTCGGTACCGGCTCGCGAGGACGCGACCGGCCAGATCGGCGACGCTGACGGACATAACGCCACAACGGTACCGGTCGACCCCGAGCGGGCCGGGGCACCTCGTGTCGCTAGGGTCGTCGGGTGGCCAACCAGATCCTCGGACGGCACCCGGTGCGCGTCGTCGTCGTGGTGGTCGGGCTCGTGCTGGTGCTGAACCTGGCGTTCCTCGTGGGGCGCAGCTCCGACACCTCGGAGCCCGGGCGGGCGCTGCCGGCCGCGATCGAGACCGTGAGCCCGGAGCCGGGCACGCAGGCCGACCGCCGCACCCCGGTGACCGTCGACCTGACCGACGACCTCACCGGGGTGCTCGTGATCGACGGGCAGCGCATCCCCGAGGACCAGCTCGACTACAACCTTCCGCAGGGGATCATCACGTTCCGGCCCCGGCCCGACACCGATCTCGAGGCGTTCGAGGCCGGCGAGCACACCGTCCAGGTCCTCTTCTGGAAGCAGACGGCGGACGAGCCGCCCGACCCCGACTCCTACGGCTGGCGCTTCCGCGCCACCGCCTGACCGGCCGCGTCAGAACGTCAGCACGGCCGCGCCCTGCACGGCGTCGGCCGCGATCGCGGCGAGAGCGTCGTTCGCCAACTCCAGCGGGAACGTCTCGTACGACGTGCGCACCCCGGCCTCCACCGCCAGCGCCATGAACTCGTCGGCGTCGCGGCGGGTCATGTTGGCGACCGACCGCAACGACCGCTCTCGCCACAGCCAGGCGTAGTCCATCGGGGGGATCGTCGTCATGTGGATACCGGCGAGGGCGACCGTTCCCCCGGGCCGGATCACTCGGAGCGCGACGGGCACGAGCTCCCCCGCGGGCGCGAACACGACCGCCCGATCGGACGCCGCCGGCGGAGCTTCGGCCGCCCCGCCCACCCAGGTAGCCCCGAGCTCACGGGCGAGAGCGCGGTGACGCTCCCCTCGCGTCATCACCACCGTCTCGCAGCCCCAGTGCCGCAGCACCTGGAGCGCCAGGTGCGCGGACGCGCCGAAGCCGAGCAGCGCGACCCGATCCCCCGGGCGCACCTCGGCGCGTCGCAGGGCCCGGTACCCGATCACCCCCGCGCACAACAGGGGTGCGGCCTCGAGGTCGGAGAGGCCGTCGGGCAGGCGGACGGCGAAATCCTCGGGCACGGTCACGGCGTCGGCGTACCCGCCGTCGACCGTCCACCCGGTGAACTCGGCCGCTTCGCAGAGGTTCTCCTCCCCCCGGCGACAGAACTCGCACACCCCGCACGTACGGTGCAGCCAGGCCACGCCGACGCGGTCGCCCATCTCGAGGCGGGTGCACCCGGGCCCGAGCGTCTCGACCGTGCCCACCGCCTGGTGGCCCGGCACGACCGGCAGGTGCGGCAGCTCGAGGTCGCCCTCGACGACGTGGAGGTCGGTGCGACAGCACCCGCAGGCGTGCACCCGCACCCGCACCTCGCCGGTCCCGGGCGCGGGCGGCTCCCGCTCCACCAGCTCCAGCGGCCGCTCCCCGATCGGCGCAGGCGCGCGCACCACTACGGCGCGTTGGGTCACTGAAGCCGATCAGAGCAGCTCGAGAGACCCAACGGCGCGGATGGGATCACGACACCACGAAGGTCGCCCAGCCCTTGATCGCGGTGCCGCCGTCTTGGCGCGTGCACGCGAGCTCGAGGTCGACGCGGCGCTCGCCGTCTTCCTCGTAGCGGTTGGTGACGGTGCCCCGGCACGTGAGCGTGTCGCCCGGCCACACCTGCTCCCGGAACTGGAACCCGTACGTGCGCACGTTCTCGGCGCCGAGCCAGTCGGTGGCGTAGGTGGCGAGGATCCCGGCCTGGAGCATCCCGACGGAGAACACGGTCGGGAAACCGGCGCTCTTGGCGTACTCCTCGTCGTGGTGGATGGGGTTGAAGTCGCCCGACGCGCCCTGGTAACGGACGAAGTCGGTGCGCGTGAGCGGTCCGACGACCAGCGCCTCGGCGCTCGCGCCCTCCTGGAGGTCGTCCCACGTAGCGGCGACGGTAGCGGTCATCTACCCCTCCTCCTTCTCGTTCGCTCCGGACTTCGGCGCCTGCCCGGTCTCGATGACGGTGGAGCGCATCTCGGCCACGAGCTCGCCGGTCTCGTCGCGAAACTCCTGCACGGTGACCACGAACGTCATCGTGCCACCGCGCTTGCCTTCCTTCTCGTAGATATCGTCCACACGCGTCTGCGCGGTGAGCTTCGTTCCCGCCGCCGGTGGCGGGCCGTGGAACACGAACTCGCGCCCACCGTCGAGCACCCGGCGCATGTCGAGACCGATCCGTCCGAACGGGCCCCCGCCCGTGCTCCAGAACGCGTTCGTCACGAGGAACGTCGGCGGTGACACCGGCACGGGCTCGTCGAGATACGCCGGATTGCCCGACTTGGTCGCGCGCGCGAACTCGCGGATCTTCCCCCTCTCGACGACCATGTCGAAGCCGTCGTCGGTCATCCCGATCGCTGACTTGTCGACCATCACATCGCTCCCTCGCTCGGCGCCGGGATACCCGGCGCCGCCCCTTCGCGGCCGCTCGTCCGCACCATCCCTGTTCAGACCTTCCCCGTCTCCAGCAGCCGCACGAACGCGTCCTCGTCGATGACGGGAACACCCAGCTGCTCGGCCTTCCCCAGCTTCGTGCCCGGATTCTCGCCCGCGACGACGTAGCTCGTCTTCTTGGAGACGCTACCGGTCACCTTGGCGCCCCGCGCCTCGAGCGCCGCCTGCGCCTCCTCGCGGGTGAAGCCCTCCAGGCCGCCCGTGAGGACCACCGTCACCCCGGTGAGGGTCTGCTCCTCGCTGGGCGTCGTCGCGACCGGGCCCTCGAAATTGACCCCCGCCGACCGGAGCTTCTCGATGACCTCGAGGTTGCGGTCACGGGCGAAGAACTCCTGGACGCTCTGGGCCAGGATCGGCCCGACCCCCTCTACGGCGACGAGCTCGTCGACGGACGCCGCCGCGATGCGATCGAGATGCCCGAGCGCCCGGGCGAGGTCCTGGGCCGCCGCCGGCCCCACGTTGGCGATGCCGAGCCCGACGAGCAGCCGGGCGAGGGGCTCGCCCTTCGATTTCTCGATCTGGTCGACGAGCAGCTGGGCCGACCGCTCGCCGATTCGCTCGAGCGGCACGAGCTTGTCGACGGTCAGCGAGTAGAGGTCACCGGCGTCGGCGAGCAAGCCGGCTTCGATGAACTGCCGTACCCGCTCCTCGCCGAGGCCGTCGATCTCCATCGCGGCGGCGAAATGCACGATCCGACCCCAGCGCTGGGCCGGGCAGTCGACGTTCACGCAGTTGGTCGCGGCCTCGCCCTCGGCGCGCACCAGCGGCTGCCCGCACGCCGGGCATTTCTTGGGAAACCGCCACTTCCGTGCGTTCTTCGGTCGTTTCGCCAGCACCGGGCCCACGACCTCGGGGATGACGTCGCCGGCTTTGCGCACGATCACGGTGTCGCCCTCGCGCACGTCGCGTCGCGCCACCTCGTCCTCGTTGTGGAGGGTCGCCATCTGGACGGTCGAGCCCCCGACGAAGACCGGCTCCATCTGGGCGAACGGGGTGGCGCGCCCGGTGCGGCCGATGCTGACCATGATCCGCCGCAGCACCGTGGTCTTCTCTTCGGGCGGGAACTTGTAGGCGATCGCCCAGCGCGGCGCCCGGCTCGTCGACCCGAGCTCCTCGCGCTGGCCGAGGTCGTCGACCTTGACGACCACCCCGTCGACCTCGTAGCCGAGGTCGTGGCGATGGTCGAGCATCGACTCGCTGAAGGCGTAGACGTCATCGAGCGATTCGAAGCGCTCGATGCGGGGATTCACCGGGAAGCCGAGCGCGCTCAGCCAGGCGAGCGTCTCGGCGTGCGTTCGCAGCCGCGG
>DASUUL010000122.1:0-6879 GCA_036374115.1 Acidimicrobiia bacterium
GTCCCGTCCCACGTGCGCGAGTACCTCCAGTTCCCGCCGTTCGGGCCGGACCACCTCGACAACTCGCTGCAGCACCTGTCCGACCTCGTCACCAAGGTGTGACTGCCTGAGAAGCGGGCCCCCCGCCCGGCGGTATGGGACGCCGTCGGCGCGGTCGCTCACATGAGCTGAGTGCGCGCGCGATGAGTTCGACGGCCGCGGACCGTCAAAATTGTCGACATGCCTGATGAGCATCTTGCCGCCGCTGTCGACGCTCTCCTCGACGACGTGGTCGGTTCCGGCCAGGAGGTGTGGCACCCACGAAGGTCCTCGCATTCAGCAGGGCACATTCACCCACACCCGCCACCGCTTCTGAGCGCAGCAGGCGACCACCCTGGGGGGTCGCCTAGATCGATAGCTCGCCCGCCGAAACCATGCCCCCGATGTGCCGGTCGAGGACAGGCAACTGCCGCGAGCGCGAGGACCGGCCGGGAACGCGCGGGTGACCACCGGAAAACAGAGCAACGCAAGCACAGACCTTCGCGCGGACGCGCACCATCCGGAGGACCGTCGATCCTGACTTCCTGCTCGTAGCGGTGTCCGGCCGCCAATTCCACGGAGCGAGGGTGACTCGTACCATCGCTGCTCTCGATCTCCACCCGGTGGTGGATCCCTTCCGTCTCCCGATTCTCGAGACTGAGTCGCACCACCCCCTAGTGCCCTGGTGCGACACGGGTGGGGTAGTCCTTGCTGCCGCTCTTCTCATCGAGCAGGTAGAAGAGCGTGGCACCACGGCCGCCGTCACCCACTGCAAGAGTGAACAACGTCGATTCGCACGTCGTCCTCTTCGGCCAGGCGATCGCGGAGGGGTTGGTCGACGAGTGCCATCTCTTCCTCGCGCCGGTCCTAGTGGGCGGTGGCAAGCGCGCCCTGCCCGCCGGCGTCCATACCGAGCTCGAGCTGTTGGACGAGCGCCGCTTTGGCAGCGGCGTCGTGTACCTCCATTACCGTTCATGAGCCGACAGGAGCATGATGTAGACATCGCCGTAGGGACTTCAACGCCCAGATCATCGAGAAGTTCCGCGCCAAGGGGGGCGACTCGGCGGTCCGTTCGAACGCATGCTCGGGACCCACGAGCGATCTAGCTGAGCCGCACGTTCCGGGGAATCTCGCCACCAGATGTCGACAGCAGGGCCCCCGCTCCGTCCTATGTCGGAGCAGCCGACAGGGCTGCACGAGATGAAGGAGAGCGAGCATGGCTGCGACCGAGCTTCAGGCCATCGTCCGGTTCCGGTTCCACGACGGCGACGTCGAGGAGTTCAAACGGCTGTCCGCGCAGTGCATGGAGATCGTCCGCACCCAGGACACGGGGACGCTGCAGTACGACACCTACTTCAACGACGACGAAACGGAGTGCATCGTCATCGAGCGGTTCCGCGACTCCGACGCGCTCATCCAGCACGGCGAGAACCTCGCCCACCTGATGGACGCGATCACCGCCACGGGATCGGTGTCGGGCGAGCTCCTCGGTGAACCCAGCGCGGAGCTCCGGGCGAGGATCACCGGCGGCGGCCCGGTGCAGTTCTTCACGCCCTGGGCGACGATGTAACGAACCAACTGCCGCTCGGTGTCGCAGTGAGTGGGGTGGCTTGCGCGCACAGAACGCGCGCCGTCAACCGGCGATCCGGGCAATGACGGGTTCCGATCGCCAGCTTGGGTGCTTTGATCACTCGCCGATAGTTCCGTCGAGCAGCTCGCGGGTCGCGTCGGCATGTCCGGCGTGCCGCGCGGTCTCGTTGATCAGGTGAAGGAGTACCCACCGAAGGTCCATCCCCTCACCCCATCCCTGTGGATCGGATGTTCGGGTGAGCGGCATCGACCGAACAGCGGCATCGGTCTCGATGGCGCGGTCACGATAGGCAGTGAGGGCACCGGCGAGGTTCAGTTCCGGTCCTGGCCTGAACTCCGTCTCGCTACGGCTGACTTCCGCACCCTGGAACGCTCCATCGATCCATCGCCACTCGAGTCGTGTGAGATGGTTGATGATCCCGACCAGGGATATGAGCTTGCCAGCCGGTCGCCAGTGCGCCTGCGCGTCGTCCAGCCCATCGGCGTTTCGCATCACTGCACTGCGCAGATAGGCAAGCCATTGCAGGAGCAGTTCCTTTTCGTCGGCGCTGCCTGCCGGAAACCCGATGTCATCGGCCTTCATCCCCACGACGCTAGTGATTATCGGTACCCGTCTGGTCTCCTCGAGTCGCGCATCGACTTGCCGATACGCGTTCGACCCCTGGACACAGAACGCGCGCTCCGAACGTCAGCAGATCAGCGCCGCCCGGCACGCCGTGTCGGAACCTCGGACGCTCGATCGGCGCGATCGGGCCTCGTGCCCCGGCTCCGACCGAGGCCCGCTTCCACGAGCAGTCTGATCTGTGCCTCGACGGCTCGGCGCGCTCGAATGCGTGCGGTCGCGCCGCGGTACTTGCTGACGGCGAGCCACCAGTCTTCGGCCACGACCCAGCCGGTGATGATCGCGACGACCGCCATGGTGAGGTCGCGGGCGGCCCGTACCTGCATCCCGGCAGCAACGAGGATCGCGGCGTAGGCGTCCACCACGGGGAACGTGTCCTGCTGTACGGCGGGACCCGACACGCCCGACATGGTGAAGCTGAGCGCCGTTGCCGACTTCTGGCGCTTGCACAGGTACCGGAAGCCGGCGATGAAGGCGTCCACGGGTGAGAGCTGGGCAGCGGCCACCTCGGCCCATCCGACGAGCTCTCCGAGCGTCGCCTGGCGGATCAGCGCGGCCTTGTCACCGAAGTGGCGGAAGATGACCGTGTGCTGAACGCCGGCCCGTTCGGCGATCTGGCGGACCGTGATCGCGTCGGGACCGTACTCGGCGAGCAGCTCGACCGTCGCGTCCAGGATGTCGGCCTTGCGTTCGTCGGCGGTCTTGTAGGGCTGGCGATGAGCCACGGCCCGTGCTCCTCCGGGGTGGGGGTGATGGTTGCCCCTCGGGTGTCCCGCCCGTTAGGTTGTGACCGCTGGTAACAATACCGGGCCGTCGGGGCGCGGCACGGAAGGTGGAGGGGATGAAGGCGGGCTTCGTCGTACCGGTGGCCGTGTTCGCGACCTCGCTGCTCACTCCGCTTCCGGTAGGGCCGCCGCCCGCGACCGACCCGCCGACGACCACGACGACCGCGCCGGCCACGACGACGACCACGCCGGCCACGGCCGCGACGACGGCCACGCCCCCGTTCCCCGAACCCGACGTCGTGGCGGCACAGGGGGCGCTCTCGGGGCTGGTCACGAGCGGTCCCACGCCCCTGGCCGGGTACACCGTGACGCTGTACGTCGCCGGGAGCGCCGGTGCGATCCCGGCGGTGCTGGGGACCGCCGTCACCGACGCCACCGGAGCCTTCGGGTTCGACCCGACGGCGCCGGTGCCGCCCGACGGCGTCGCCTATCTCGTGGCCGAGAGCCCCGCCGACGTCGCGCTCCCCACCGGAGCGCGCACGCTGGCGAGCGTGCTCGGGGTCGGCACACTGCCGGCGACGGTCGTCGTGAACGAGGTCACCACGGTCGCGACCGCGTACGCCCTCGCGCAGTTCATCGGCGACGGCACCGCGATCGCGGGACCGTCACCGGGCTTGCAGAACGCCGCCGGCATGGCCCACAACCTGGCCGATCCGGTGTCGGGCGGGCTGAGCCCCGTCCTCACGACGCCGCCGAACGGCGACACGTCGACGCACCGCACGGTCCGCTCGCTGGCGAACATGGTCGCTGCCTGTGTCGCCGCGGCGGTGGACTGCGACGCGCTGTTCACGGCGGCGACGACGCCCGAAGGCGACAAGCCCGGCACCACGTTCCGGGCGCTGGTGAACGTCGCCCACGACCCGTGGAACGGCGTCGACGCGCTGTTCGCGGTGAGCCTGCTCGGGCCGACGCCGTATCAGCCCGCGCGTGTCGCGCCGCCACCCGCATGGACCATCGCGCTGCTCTTCAACGGCGACGGTACGTCGCTCGACGGACCGGGGAACTTTGCCATCGATCACGAGGGCTTCCTCTGGGTCAACAACAACTACAACTACGATCCCACCGTCCTCAATCCCGTCTGTGGCAGCGACGAGGTCTTCAAGTTCACCCCGACCGGCCAGTTCGTTCCCGGCTCGCCGTTCACGGGCGGGGGGTTGAGCGGCGCCGGCTACGGAATCGACATCGACCCCTACGGCGACATCTGGGTCGGGAACTACGGCTTCGCCTCGCCGGCCCCGGGCTGTCCCGAGGAGGACCAACCGCCGCACAACAGCGTCTCCCAGTTCCGTCCCGACGGCACGCCGATTTCGCCCAGCACCGGCTACACCACCGGCGGGCTCTCCTGGCCGCAGGCGACCGTCTCCGACGAGCAGGGCAACATGTGGATGGCCAATTGCGGGGACGGCTCGGTGACGCTCTACCCGGACGGTGACCCCCGGCGCGCCAAGAACATCTCCGGCCTCGGGTTGACCGAGGCATTCGGCATCGCCCACAACAACCAGGGTGTGGCCTTCATCACCGGCATCGGCAGCAGCACGGTGGCAATGGTGGGACCCGGCGGGACGCCCCTGCCCGGCTCGCCGATCTCGGGGTCGTTCCTGAACCGGCCGATGGGGATCGCGACCGACAGCAGCGACAACTTCTGGGTCGCCAACTCCGGGTTCGTCGACCTCCCGTGTCCCGGGATCACGCTGCCGTTGAACGGGAGCCAGGGTTCGGTCGCGCTCCTCGGTTCCGACGGCACGCCCTCGAGCCCGGCCGCGTTCCAGGGAGGTGGCGTCACCATCCCGTGGGGCATCGCCGTCGACGGCAACGACAACGTTTGGGTGGCGAACTTCGCCGGCAAGCGGCTGTCGCAGTTCTGCGGGGTTCCCGCCATCGACTGCCGGCCCGGCACCACGACCGGGGCGGCGATCTCCCCGGACGTCACCGGTTACGAGTTCGACGGCCTGGTGCGCAACACCGGCGTCGCCATCGACCCGTCGGGGAACGTCTGGCTGACGAACAACTGGAAGGAGATCCCGTTCCTCCCGGGCAACCCCGGCGGCTACGAGATCGTCGCCTTCGTCGGTATGGCCGGTCCGGTCCAGCCACCCGCACCGCGGGCGAGACCGCCGGCCCCCACGCCGGCCCAGCCCACCTTCACGGGCTGATCGTGAGCCAATGAGCTCCGTCGGTCGTGCGATCGGCGACATCCTGCCCGCGGCCGTCGGGGTCGCGCTCAGCCCGCTCCCGGTCAGCGCGGCGATCCTGCTCCTCCTCGGCACACACCCCGCCCGCAGGAACCTCGGCCTGGTCCTCGGTTGGATGGCGGGGCTCGGCGTCGTCCTCGCGGTGGCAGTCCTCGCGCTCGACGGCGCCGCGACCGACGACGCGGGCGAGACCTCGTCGGGGATCGGCTGGGGAAAGGTCGCCCTGGGTGTCGTGCTCGTGGCGCTCGCCCTCCGTAACTGGAGGCGGCGGCCGCGCAATGGCCAGGAGCCCGACGTGCCCCGGTGGATGGCGACCGTCGACTCGTTCGGGCCCGGCAAGGCGTTCGCGGCCGGTGTCGCGCTCTCCGCCGTCAACCCCAAGAACCTCGTGCTGACCCTGTCGGCGGGTACGTCGATCGCGGCGACCGAGCTCTCGGTCGGCGGCGACGTCGTGACGATCGTCGTCTTCGTCCTCCTCGCGACGGCGACGATCGCGCTCCCGCTCATCGTCTTCCTCGCGGCGCACGACACGGCGGCGGCGACGCTCAGCACGGCCCGCGAATGGCTGATCGCCAACAACCGGGTGGTCATCGCGGTGGTCCTGTTGATCATGGGCGCCAAGATCCTGGGCGACGGCCTCGGCATCCTCTCCTGACCGAACGCGCCTCCCCCACGACTCGCCCGAGTCGTGGTCCACGGCCCGTGGCGACTCGGGACGAGGGAGCTCGGCCGGAGGCGCCTCCAGACGAAGATCTTCCCGCCGGGTCACATCACGACCGCGGCCAGGCGCCGCCATTCGTGGAGTGGCATGCGGCCACCGGAGCCGAGCACCTGCAGGCACACGTGATCGGCGCCGGCGTCGTGATGCTCCCGGATTCGCCCGGCGATCACGTCGTCGGGTCCCCACGCGACGAGCGCGTCGACGAGGCGATCGCTGCCGCCCCCGGCGAACTCGTCGTCGGAGAACCCGGCCCGGCGCCAGTTGTTCACGTAGTTCGGCAGGCCGAGATACCCGCCGAGCGCGGCGCGCGCGGTTGCCCGGGCGGTACCGGGATCGGCCTCGAGCACCACACCTTGTTCGGGAGCGAGGAGCGCTCCCGAACCGAGGCGACGCCGGGCGTCGAGGGTCTGCTCGGGCGTCACGAGGTACGGATGGCTCCCGGCGGCACGTTCGGCGGCGAGGGCGAGCATCCGCGGGCCGAGCGCCGCGATCACGCGCTCCGCCTTCGGGACCGGCACCGGCGCACGGTCGAGCGCATCGAGGTACCGGGTCATCGTCGCGAGCGGCTGCCGGTAGCGACCCGGCGCATCGTGGTCGACGAGCGGGGCGTGGCTCACGCCGACGCCGAGCAGGAACCGGCTCGGATGGGTGGTCGTGAGCTCGGCGTGCGCCGCGGCCGCCGCCGGCGCAGCGCACCCCCAGACGTTGACGATCCCCGTCGCGGCGACGAGCCTGCGGGTCGCCCCCAGCAGCGTCCGCACGGTGTCGAACGGCTCGTCGAGCCCACCCGGGACCCACACGCTGCCGTAGCCGAGCTCCTCCAGCTCCGCGCCCGCGTCCGCGACCGCGCCCGTATCGTCGGTGGCGAACCGCAGCTCCGCGGTCCAGACGCCGACCCGCCCGAGATCCGGCGGCGCCGGGGTCACGCCGGTACGTCGCCGACGATCGTCA
>DASUUL010000123.1:0-3707 GCA_036374115.1 Acidimicrobiia bacterium
GGTGCCGACCAGCTGGAGCCGCTTCCCGATGTCGGCGCGCAGCTCGTCGACCGTGTCGAATTCGCTCACCTCCGACACCCAGTCGTCGTCGACGTCGGGCAGGACCTTGCGCTTGACGTCCTTCACGAGGACCTGGAACGCCACCTCGTCGCCGGCCCGGTCGCCGAAGCGCTCGGGGAGGACGTCGTTGAACTTGAGGATGTCGCCGGGCCGCTTGCCGCGGAGCTCCTCGTCGAGCTTGGGCACGACCATCTCGGAGCCCACCTCGTAGAGGAAGTCGGTCGCGGTGAGGCCTTCCACCGCCTCGTCGTGCACGTAGCCCTTGATGTCGATCTCGGCGTAGTCGCCGTCGGTGAGCGGCGCCGCCGACTCGGCGAGGTCGGCGAAGCGGTCGCGCAGGGAGTCGACCTGGGCGTCGACGGCGCCGTCGTCGACGGCCGGGCTCGGAACTTCGACCCGCAGCCCGTCGTACCCCTCGAGGGTGACCGCGGGGCGGATCTCGACGACGGCGTCGAACTCGACGTCACCGTTCTCCTCGCCCGCGGTGATGTCGATCTCGGGCGGGGCGATCGCGTCGAGTTGCTCGGCGTCGACGGCGTCGGCGTAGTAACCGGGCAAGGCGTCTTGGAGCGCCTCCCGCCGGGCGACGTCGGGACCGAAGCGGGCCTCGAGCAGCCGGCGGGGCGCCTTGCCGGGCCGGAACCCCGGGATCTTCACCTCGGCGGCGAGCTTGCGGAAGGCGGCGTCGATCGCCTTGTCGAACTCCGACGCCGGGATGGCGACGTGGAGGCGGACCTTGTTGCCTTCGAGAGGTTCGACCGACGTGCTCAGGCCGGGCGCGGTTCTGGGGGGCGGCATGGGGAGGGCGAGTGTACCAATGCCCTTCGGCGCCCACGCGCTCCGTCGGGGCCCGCACGGGGAGCGGACGCCGCACCGCCGTGGGAGGCTCTGGGCGGATGCCGACGACCGGCGAGACCAGCGATCGGGGCCTGACCCACGTCGCCCTTCCGGCGACGGACATCGCCGCCAGCGTCGACTTCTACGCCCGCTACGCGGACATGGAGGTGGTGCACCGGCGCCACGACGCCGAGAGCGACACCACGGTCGTGTGGCTCAGTGACCGGACACGACCCTTCGTGATCGTGCTCATCGAGCAGCCGGCGGTCTCCCACGCCCTCGGCGGCTTCGCCCACCTCGGGATCGGCTGCACGAGCCGAGCCGAGGTCGACCGGCGCTGCGCCCGCGCCCGCGAGGAGGGCCGGGAGGTCCTCGGGCCGACCGACTCGGGGGATCCGGTCGGCTACTGGGCGATCATCGCCGACCCCGACGGGCACAACCTCGAGCTCTCGTACGGGCAGGAGGTCGGCCTGACGGTGGCGGAGACGGCGGAGGGTTAGCTCGCCGCCCCGGCCGCCTCGAGGTACGCGGGATCCGAGGCGATCGCGGGGGCGACGTAGAGCCGGAACGACGGCGACGAGGGCGTCGTGGCGGCGACCAGCTCCGGGAGGGTGGTGGTCTCCCACTCGACGGCGGCGGCGTCGGCGCGCGCCACGTACAGCTGGGTCACGGGCGGCGGCTCCTCGCGGTCGTCGTCGCTCGGGAGGGGCTCCTGGCACACGTCGAAGGTCTCGAGGCGGTCCCACCGCTCGAACACGTCGGGGAGGAACACCTGCGCGGTGGTGACGATGCCGTCGACGTAGTCGGCGGGGGTGTAGTCGCCGACCGGTTCGACGTAGACGGCGAGATGACGCCCGGTGTCGGAGACCTCGTACCCGCCGTCGGTGTCGACGAGCGCGCCTCTGGTCAGGCGCAGGCCGAGCGGGGCCAGCTCGGGATCGAACATCTCGGCGAGCTGGTCGAAATCGTTCGGCGGGAGACGCTCGGCCCGCTCGGAACCGGAGCCCTCGGGGCCGGAGCCCGAATCGTCGGAGCAGGCCGCGAGCAGCCCGAGCGCGAGGAGGGCGACAACGAGCACTCGGGGGCGCACGGCCCGGATGCTACTGAGACGAGGAACCGGCGCTGAGCGCGGCCAGGCCCGGATAGTCGGGTCCGTACCGTTCGGCGCGGAACATCCGCCGGCGCTTGAAGACCTCCCGGTCGTTCAGCTCCACGACCTCGGCGCCCCGATCGAAGAAGGGGTTCACGTACTCCCACACCTTCTCTCCCGCGGGCGTCACCTCGAAGACGACGCCGTGCGGCCCGTCGGCGATGAGCGTGTTCCCGTTGGGAAGCCGCTGGGCTCCCGATGTGTGGTGCGCGAAGAACTCGGGGTCGGGCTCGACGGGCCAGACGATGCGGGCGATCTCGGCGTCGAACACGCCGTTGGTGTCGAGCACGTAGCCGCGCCCGTCCATGGTGGGAACGATCTCCTCGACGGTGGTGTACGGGCGGTACAGGGTCCCGTTGTTGAACACGCTGATCCGGCCGGCGCCGTCGAGACCGGGCGCGATCCACTCGGCGTCGTGCTGACCGAACGACATCCGGGGCGCGGCTCCTCCCTTGCCGTAGGCGGCGGGGTTTCCCCACCGGAAGAGCAGGTCGCCGGCGGGCCCGCGGGCCTCCTCGGTATCCACGCTGTGATCGATGACCCAGATCTCGTGGAACGAGCGCACGCTGAGGACGATCTGGTCGAGCTCCGGGTTGTACGCGACCGAGTTGGCGTGCATCCAGTCGGCGGCGCCGCCGTCGGTCACGTAGTTGAGGTCGATGCGACCGGGCGACGTCGCGGGATCGCCGTAGTCGGGTTTGGCGGGATCGAAGTCCTGGACGAGGTGGTCCCACGCATGCCATTCCCACACGACGGCGTCGGTCGCGGGGTCGACCTCGACGAGGTGCTCGGGCCACAGCACGCCGTCGCGGAGCAGCTCGGGATCGCGCCCGGCGGCGAGAGCCTCCTCTTCGTCGACGAGCTCCCAAGCCAGGATCACGACGTTCCCGTTGGGGAGCACCTCGACGTCGTGGTGCTGCATCACGTCGTCGTCCGCGTAGCGGTACCGCCACGTCGTCTCGCCGTCCCAGTCGAGGCGCTCGATCACCCCGCCCCGGCCGTTGCCCTCCGAGAAGGGCGTCTCGCGGCGCGTCTTCCCGGGACGGAGCAGCTCGCCGCTCTCGAGCAGCTCCACCTGCAGACCGGGCGTGAAGTCGGCGTCCCACTCGTGCACGACCTCACCGTCGAGATCGACGAGGTAGGTCGTCGCCGACTCGCTCGGCGCGATCAGCGTGTAGCCCTCGTAGGCGCCGTCGGCCACCAGCGTCACCCCGGTCTCGGCGCCCGCGCCGCCGGCTCCGCTCCCCCCGGCGGCGGCCGTCGCCCCCGTGAGCGTGACGGCCGCGACGACGAGACCGATCGTTCGCCCCCGGCTCCCCCTGCGCATGCCGTCCCCGACGCTAGGAAGGCGCCGGGGGTCCGATCGGCATCGTGGCGCCGGTTTCCACGCGACTGGTCCCGTTCTGCCACCGGTTCGTCATGTGTCGGCCGGCCGGAGCCGCCGATACGCTGCCGCGGCGAGCAGCCCCAGAAGGAGCACTGCCCATGAGCGTCGTGAAGATCAACGCCATCGAGGTCCCCGAGGGGATGGGGCCGGAGCTGGAGGAGCGCTTCGCCAAGCGGGCGCGCGAGGTCGAGAACATGCCCGGCTTCGAGGGCTTCGAGCTGCTCCGCCCGGTCGAAGGCGAGTCTCGCTACTTCGTCTACACGCGCTGGGAGA